>JAUZPJ010000279.1 GCA_030706025.1 Bacillota bacterium
AAAACGAAAGGGGCACCTCATTTGAAGTGTCCCTTCACTAATTTAGATAAGCCAAGAATGAAACTCTTAAGGAACCTTGGCGAGCACTAATCCCTAAGTATTTTTGGCTACTATTTAAGCATAGCCAATCCTAAGGAACTCAAGAGAAAAACGCCTGCTAAACCTGCCGTAAGTTTGGCGAACAGTTCATCCATTCCCTTCTTTTTACCAAAGAAAGCCTCGCCAGCCCCTGAAATTGCTCCTGACAATCCGGCACTCCTTCCGGACTGGAGTAAGACAGCTGCGATGAGTCCTAAAGAACTGAGACTCAAAAGTATAACCAAAGCAATTTTCAAGATTAACTCGCCCTCCTATGAAACTCTTTATTACATCAATTATTGAACATTTTATTGTCAACAGACCTATTTTAGCACAGGGAACAGCGAAACTCAATAAGCTCTGCCGCTTGATCCAGCGCTTACCTTGCTAAGGCTTTTCGGCCGCGATATATTGCACTCTCTCCAAGTTCTTCTTCGATGCGCAGCAGTTCGTTATACTTAGCCACACGTTCAGTCCGTGCGGGTGCTCCTGTTTTAATCATTCCGGCATTCACAGCAACGGCAACATGAGCCAAGGTAACATCTTCCGTCTCGCCTGAACGATGAGAAACGACTGCCGTGAACCCTCCTCGCTTGGCCATTTCAATCGCATCTAAAGTTTCTGTTAACGTTCCAATCTGGTTGAGCTTGATTAGGATGGAGTTAGCACTCTTTTCCTCAATTCCACGGGCCAACCGCTTAGGGTTGGTGACAAATAAGTCATCACCGACGAGTTGGACACGATCTCCCAACCGCTCGTTCATTTTGCGCCAGCCTTCCCAATCCTCTTCACTCAATCCATCTTCTATGGAAACGATAGGGTAACGGCTTATTAGCCCTTCATAATAGTCGATCATCTCATCAGACGATTTTTTGAGTCCTTCGCCTGCTAAGTTATAAGTTCCGTTTTCAAAGAGTTCTGTGGCGGCAACATCAATAGCTAACGCCACTTGTTCGCCTGGCAAATACCCTGCTCGTTGAATCGCATCCATTATGCAAAGAAGCGCATCTTCGTTAGATTCCAGACTAGGTGCAAAACCACCTTCATCACCAATTGCCGTGGCAAGAGTTTTTTCTTTGAGAACCGCTTTCAGACTATGATAAACTTCTGTCCCCATTTTTAATGCTTCAGCAAAACTCGACGCTCCGACTGGCATAATCATAAATTCTTGAATATCCACATTGTTATCAGCATGTTTGCCGCCGTTTAAGATATTCATCATGGGTACTGGAAGCTCTTTGGCATTTACTCCTCCTAAATATTGATAGAGGGGTAAGCCCAGCGACTCAGCGGCTGCTTTGGCCGACGCTAAGGACACACCAAGGATGGCGTTGGCACCCAGTTTTCCTTTGTTTTCAGTTCCATCAAGCTCAATTAATAGTTTATCTAAACCCGGTTGATCAAACGGGTTCAGGCCCTCAAGTTCAGGACTGATTAATTGGTTTACATTTTCAACTGCTTTTAGTACTCCTTTGCCCATATAACGAGTTTTATCTCCGTCCCTTAGTTCAACAGCTTCAAAGGCCCCCGTTGAAGCACCCGATGGGACAGCAGCCCGGCCAATAGAACCATCTTCGAGGACAACATCCACTTCTACTGTTGGGTTCCCCCGTGAATCCAAAATTTCGCGTGCATAGACATCCGTAATGTAACTCATCCAAATAATCCCCCTTTATATTTGAGAAAACTCCGGTAGAGAGTTCTTTTCTCACTGAATAGATAACTATTTTTTATTCTTTCCAAATGGATCTTTATCCATCAATCATAACTGAAGCAGCGATTTTCCTGTCATTTCCTTCGGTATAGGAATTTGAAGCAACTCTAAAATGGTCGGAGCAACATCACATAATGCGCCTCCATCCCGAAGTTTTCGGTTCTTGAGGCTATCATTGGCCAAAATGAAAGGCACCTTATTGGTGGAATGGGCTGTCAGTGGAAGCTTTGTCTCGGGATCAACCTTTTCTTCAGCATTCCCATGATCGGCTGTCACTAATAGGGTAGCGTTCATTTTCTGAAGCTCGCCATAAATATCGCCCAAACATTGGTCGACTGTCTCCACCGCTTTCACTGTTGCTTCAAATACACCTGTATGTCCAACCATATCTGGATTGGCAAAGTTAAGTATGATCACATCATAAGCAGCTGTCCGCAACGCCTCAATGAGCTTTTGAGTTACTTCCCGGGCACTCATCTCAGGTTGGAGGTTATACGTCGCAACCTTCGGCGAAGGAATGAGGATTCGCTCTTCACCGGGATAGGGTTCTTCAAGCCCGCCGTTAAAAAAGAAGGTCACATGCGCATATTTTTCGGTCTCTGCAATCCTCAATTGCTTTAACCCGCAATCTGAAAGAACTTCTCCCAACGTGTTTTCTAAGTTTTGTTGGGGAAATGCGACCGGTACAGTCAGCGTTTCATCGTAATCTGTCATACATACATAATGGACATGGGGTCGATTGGGACGTTCAAATCCTGGGAATTCTTCATCGACTAAGGCGTGAGAGATTTCCCGCGCCCGATCAGAGCGGAAGTTGTAAAAGAGCACACTGTCGCCCTCTTGTATTTTACCCACTGGATTTCCTTCGTTATCGACGATCACTGTTGGAAGCACAAATTCATCCGTTACCCGAACATCATAGGAAAGCTCAACTGCCGCTAATGCCCCTGCTGCACGTTTTCCTTCTCCATAAACTAATGCTTGATATCCCTTTTCCAAGCGCTCCCATCGTTTATCCCTATCCATAACGTAGTAACGGCCACTCACAGACGCAATTTTTCCGACACCTAGCTCCATTATCTTCCCTTCGAGCTCGGCGATATACTGTTTTGCACTTTGTGGTAGGACATCCCGTCCATCGAGAATGGCGTGAACGAAAACCTTTTCTAATTTCTGTTTCTTGGCCATCTCTAAAAGGGCATACAAGTGCTTGATATGAGAATGTACTCCCCCATCAGAGAGTAAACCCACAAGATGAAAAGCCTTATTCTGTCTGCGGGCATGATCCATGGCTTCGAGGAGGACGGAATTTTTAAAGATCGTTTTATCGTTAATCGCTTTAAAGATTCGGGTTAACTCCTGGTAAACTACCCTTCCAGCCCCTAAGTTCAAATGTCCGACCTCAGAGTTCCCCATCTGACCATCGGGAAGCCCTACGCCTTCCCCGGAGGCTTGGAGGGCGGTATGAGGATAGGTGTTTAGCAAACGCCGAAAATTAGGTAACTCTGCTTGAGCTAGAGCGTTTCCTTCAGTAGCCTCACGACAACCCCAACCATCTAGAATCATAAGGAGTAGTGGTTTGCTAGCTTCCATCTCTATATTCCTTCCACGCGAGCCACAAGCGGACCCGCATTATGAATAAGCTTGGCAAAACCCAGCGGATCGAGGCTTGCCCCACCAACGAGTGCTCCGTCAACATCAGGCTCAGTCATTAGCTCAGCAATGTTTTCTGCTTTGACACTCCCACCATAGAGAATGGGTACTTTTTCGGCGGTTAACCCCATTAGACTGCTCAAAGTGGCACGGATTGCGGCACACATTTCTTGGGCATCATTACTAGAAGCTGTTTTCCCTGTGCCAATAGCCCAGATAGGTTCATAAGCGATAATCACCCGGCCCAAATCTTCGGTTGCTATGCCAGTAAGAGCACGAGACACCTGAGTTTGAACCCATTCCACCGCTTTTCCTTCTTCACGGACATTTAAGTTCTCGCCTACACAGAGAATAGGCGTTAGCCCTGCCGCCAGGGCCTTCTGGACCTTCTTTGCTATCTGTTCATCCGTTTCACCAAATAATTCCCGACGCTCTGAATGACCAAGTATAACGTATGTACATGCTACATCAAGAAGCATCTGAGCCGAAACTTCACCAGTAAAAGCACCTTGATCAGTTGAAGCCATGTTCTGCGCGCCAATATGTACGATACTTTCCTCCAATTCATTCTTCAGAGGATACAAAGCTGTATAGGGAGCACAAAGGACAATGTCTAGGTCTGTTACCTCTTTAACCTCTTCCAAAAACTTCACCGCATAATCCTGGGCTTCGCCGACAGTTTTATACATTTTCCAGTTGCCAGCGATTAC
>JAUZPJ010000028.1 GCA_030706025.1 Bacillota bacterium
ACAGTCTTTTCACTAATAAATAACGCAGTACCAATTTCACGGTTAGAAGATCCACGAACTACATAATAAAGAATTTCCATTTCTCTTTCACTAAGTCCACACGCATTTTTCAATGTCCTTGGCTGGGAAAACTGCTCCAGCAACTTACCTGTAACAGCTGGTGACAAAATAGGTTCCCCTGAATACACTTTGCGAATTGACTGAATTAATGTTTTCGAGTCCACATCCTTAAGTAAATAGCCCTCAACACCAAGCTGAAGAACTTGGAAAATCTTCTCATCTGAATCATCTACGGTCAAAACTAAAATTCCAATATTGGGATATTCCCGGCGAATAACGCGTCCGGCTTCTAAACCATTGACCCCAGGCATATTGAGATCCATTAAAAAGATATCGAACGATAATTTACGTGCCATATTAATAGCACCTTGACCATCTCCAACCTCTGCAACCACTTCAATTCCATCTTCAAATTCCAAAATTCTGCGTAACCCCTCTCTTATGAGTGGGTGATCGTCAGCAATCACGATACGAATCATGTTATAGCTCTCCCTTATGTCTGGAAGGAATTGATAGTTCTATTGTTGTCCCCTTCCCTATTGTGGATTGAACAGAAAAATATCCAGAAAACATTTCTACACGTTCGCGCATACCTATAAGGCCAAAATGTTCTTCAGAAGCAACTATTGTAGCGTTTACTTCAAAGCCCTTACCAAAATCACGAATCCGAGCTGTTGTCCAATCATCGTGAAATATTAACCAAATTTCAACTAAGCTCGTGTCCGAGTGTTTCGCTACATTAGTCATTCCTTCTTGAATTAAACGAAAAAGAGCTACTTCCATAGTCGAAAGAAGCCTTCTTTCACGACCTTCCACCTTCAAAACACATTTTATTCCGTAGTTTTCTTGAAAGTTTTCAAGATACTTAGATATGGCTGGAACAATTCCCAAATCGTCTAAGGCCATGGGGCGAAGATTAAAGATGATCCTTCGAATATCTTGAAGATTTGATCGGACCAATTTTTTAAGATCTTGAAGTTCGGATTTTACCCTGCTGGGATCTAAATCAAGTAGTTTTTGAGCAATTTCTAAACGCAAGACGATATTTGCAAGAGTCTGAGCAGGACCGTCGTGTATTTCTCTTGCAACACGTCGTCGCTCTTCCTCTTGTGCTTTAATTACCCTTAGTCCCATTTCTAAGCGTTGTTCATGACTCTGGGTTTGTAATGAGTCTTCTAATCCACCTTGTAGTAAACTAATTGCCATGCATATCTGAGTCATAAGGTTTTCAGCACGCTCAACCGTCGCATGCATCTGGCGTAAGGAATGCTCAATTTCATCTCGTCTTTTACGCAACTGCACTTCTTGGGCTTGCAAAAGCTGAAGTTTAACCTGAGCATCCTTTGCGTCAGCATAAGCTTCAATCATGTCTTTTTCGTTGTATATTTGGTGCGCACGACTCACTACCATGAGTTTCTGACGCATTTGTCGATCTATTTTTACCTGAGAATCAACTTGTTCTATAGTATCTATAATATCTGATTTAAGCTGAGAGAGCTCATTAGTCAACCGTTGCGTTTCAGTGCGTGTTGTTTCAGAAATTAAGAAAATCTCTTCTTTTCCTGATTCTATTGCTTTTAGGGTGGTTGTTAAGATTTCTCCCAACTTATCAGCCACAATTTAATACCTCACTTCAGATGTCAAAAAATATAGTTATTAATCCTATTATAGTTCGACAAAGAAGTAGTATTTCCTACTTCTTTGCGATAAAGTTATACGATTAATAAATTCCTACCTGAACGTAAGACCTCACGAATACCACGTTCTAATCTTCGAGGAAAGGATAAATCTTCAGGATTGCATACAAAGACCTTCCAACCCTCTATATTTAAATTATCTGTAAGATCTGGGTGCTCTGGATCATTAAGATAGATTAAAACATTTTCTACTTGAGCCACAAATTCTTGATCGTTTATTACTATGTTCCACCGCACTGAACTGTTTGGAAAGACTATGTTTAGTACACGTTTAAGATTTAAGTTCTGCTCAGAATCCTTTACTATATTCACTATTTTATCAGGTATAGGTTCTATTTGAGCCACGTCTAGCTCTTTCTTTATATATTGTATATATTCATGATCTGGTAAATTTCCCGATGAATATTCATCTTCCTGTATATGTTGAGAATCAATTACTGTTGCTAGAGCTGGAATTGCAGTTTCCGTTACATTTTCTTCTTCGAGCACTTCACCAAGCTGTTGTATATTTTCGTTTATGCATTCCTTAAAAACTTCTGGAGTATTCTCTTTACCCGCTAAAACCATGTTGTACCGTGCGTCTCCTTGAATTCCTTCATGTTGGGAACCCAGAGCTTTTGACATCCCTTCATGTAACATTTTATCCATAATATCCTGGAATGAAGGAAAATTATTAATAACTCGTTTATCAGGAAGTTGTTGTTCAAGAAGTTGTCTAAGTCCATCCTCTAAATATTCGGAAGGTAACTTTGAAATTCCTAGTAACATTGAAGTGACTTTTGTGACTATTTGGCTACCCCTTTGAAATTCAGCATCAGAATCGTTCCCTGTTAATAAACAAACTGCGAATATTTTTTCTGTAATCTGGTCTATCCACTCTTCAATTTGCGGATCATTATGAAAATAAGTCTCCACGGTTATCCACCTCCTGAAAATATACCTGTTGATAGCTATGCTTGTATCTTTAAAGGTATGAATAACACTTTAAAATAACATACATGAATTCGTATTTCATGTATTCTCCAATGCGCAGGCAAAATCGAAAGTCATATTTAAGGTTTAGGTAAAAAGAGTTCCTCGAATATTCTTCGAGGAACTCTTTTACAATTGACAATAACTGTTTCTTTTAGCGTGCGCGGAAGACTTTAAGATAAGAATCCGCATAAATGGTTCTATTGAGCAAAATTTGGCAAGTGGCCGCAACATCAACGAGATCATCGTCGTTAGCATCCATAATGGCTGCATCAAGTCCGCATGCAATAGCCATAGCAAGATAGGTTCGATTAATTAAATTGCGATCAGGCGATTTTTGCGATACGTTTGATAATCCTAAAACTGTTCGTGGAGCCGGGTTTGCTAACATTTTAATTTGACGTAAGCTTTCTAAAACTTCAGGTGCATGTTCTTGAGCCACGTTGCAAGGAAGAATAAGTGGATCAATGTATAGGTCTTCCATAGGCATACCGTATTCATCCGCAGCTGCTACTAATTCCATAGCAAAAGCCACTCTGTTCTCTGAGTTCTTGGGAATACCTACCTTATCCATGGTCAAACCGATAACACCAGCGTTATATTGCATTGCCATGGGAAAAACTCGTTCAATTTTCGCTTGTTCCGCAGGGCAGGAGTTAATAATTGCAGGGCGTTTACATACTTTTAAGCCAGCTTCGATTGCATCATAGTTAGTTGAGTCTAAGACAAGTGGGAGCTCTGAAACTTCTTGAATGACATTAACCATCCACTCATAAGCTTCAACACGTTCATGCGTTGGAATTGCAGGGCCTGAATTTACGTCAAGATAGTGTGCTCCACCTTCTTGTTGCTTCACAGCCCAATATTGTAGAGGTTTTGGATCTTTATTGCGAAGTGCTTCTCCAATATCAGTAAACATCCCATTAATCCGTTCGCCAAAAATAATCATTTGGTCACGACCTTTCACTTTTTCAAATTTCAACTTTAAAAGAGTCAAGATGGAAGAAATAGGTGATTACTTATTCATTAAATCAGCAATGTTCTTCTGAACTAAACGTACAGCAGCCGGATTTCGCATTACAAGAATACTGGCTCCAACTTGTAACATAGCTGAAGCAGTCATGGCTTCCCAAAGTACACCACGATCTTTTAGATCGCCCCACCCTGGGAACTCTTCAGCTGATGCATTAGCTTCTTTACAACGATTTGATTCATATCCAACGGTACATATCATAGGCATAGAAAGCATTTTGTCATTGGCCAATGCTCCTAAGCGAGCACGTTCCATAATCGAGTATGCATACTCAATACCGAAGCCAAGTCCTCCAATCATAGGGTCGATAACAATTTTACTAAGGGGTAGGCCCATTTCATTGATTAAGATGTTAAGTTGTTTACAAATATTGATATCGAGTGGTGAACGAGCAATAAGAGTATGTTTGTGAACCATTGCGGCTGCAGCAATGGATTTATAGTTATCCTGTTCGGCAAGACCTAGAAGAAGATTTTCCCCAGTTGCAGCCTCAGCAATAGCAGCCATGATCTCGTTATTCTTTTCGTCATCATCGCATCCGACAACGATGAGTGGCACTCCAACTGCGGCCAAGACTTCTTTTACAATACGAGTACAATCTTCAGGAGAACGATTTACCCCTTCAGGATCAGCTCCATTTAGCTTTAAATAAATAAGATCTGCTCCAAATTCATCAACACATTTTTTTGCCCACGCACCTGGGTTACCCAAAACATCTCCAAACTGACTTTTGATTGCTTCATTCCATTCCGGAACAGTATCATTGACCTCCATGGCAATCACAGGACGATTCTGCATTTGTCCTTCAAAATGGAGAAAAGGTAAAGTACTATCCCCGCCAACTGACACTGTAGAGGTTCTTGTTCCTCCTTGTTCAGAAGTTGCTCCAAGTACAACCTCTCCGACTTTACTAGTATATCTTTCTTTTACTAATGCTACGGACATGAACTTCTCTCCTTTCTAGTTAAAGATTCCGGCTCGGTTTAATATAGTTTCCACTGCCTTTACCGAGACGGCATCATCAGGCAAATCATATAATGGTTTACCTGCCAAGTCATATTCCACTACTAACGGATCCAACGGAATGTCTCCAATAAGAGCGAGTCCTGTACGTTCGATTTCTTCTTTTAAGGATTCAATGCTACCCTCAGCAGTTTTCGTGACAACCAGATATACGGTTTTAACAGCAGACTTAAGTCCCCGAATGAGATCGTGTACTCTCCCTGCAGACCGAATACCTCGTGCTGAACAGTCGCTGATTATGAACATCTCGTCGATATGCGGTATCGTACGCCGACTAATATGTTCCAATCCAGCTTCTGAATCCACAGCCACAAAATCATAGTTTTCTCCAACATTCTCAATATGCTTACGCAAAAGATCATTAGGGTAGCAGTAACACCCTGGTCCCTGCGGGCCTCCCATGACGAGAAGATCAATATCTTTAGACTCGACGAGAGACTGTTGGAGTTTATATTCAATAAAAATATTTTTCGACATTCCCGAGGGAATTGCTTTTGGGTTTTTGCTTTCTTCAAGCAATTCGGAAATAGTAGTTGTAACGGTTAATCCTAAGGCCTCATCCAAGTTAGCGTTTGGATCTGCATCAACCGCGAGAATTGAGATTCCCCTTTTTTTATGAACCATTTGCCTAAGTAATAAAGCGGTGAAAGTAGTTTTCCCAACGCCGCCTTTACCAGCTACTGCTACATATTTTGCCATGTGGAAGACCTCCATATTACGTTATTGACAAGATGGAAATAGGGATAAATCTGTATGAGGTAAAAACAGAGCAGAAACATACTCATCCATAAATGTCGCTCCAACCGAAAGCTCAACGTAGGTCATTTTTCGGCCTAACTCTTCTGCTTCATGCCATGCATTCTGCGAAAGAAGTGCTAATCGCGCACCCTTTACGGAAGAATTCCCGATAAACTCAAACCGATCTGTTTCAAGATCTGGAAGCAATCCTATTAGCACGGAATCATGCACATTGAGGTAATTTCCAAATCCTCCTGCAATGACAATCCGGCTGATCATTTCAAGATCAACAGCGACCATGTTGAGTAACGAGCGAATACCTGCATAAATTGCCCCTTTAGCCCGGATGACATTCTTAACATCATTTTCTGTAATGACCACATCATTTTTTCCACCAGATTGATGCGCCCAAGCAAGAACAAATTCTTTGTCGTCCGATGTAGCTCGTATCCGTTTCGAACCCGATTTATGTCCCAATTGGAAATTTCCAGCTCGGTCAATAATACCTGCTCCTAGTAGCTTGGCAATACAATCCACAAGACCAGATCCACATATTCCTACCGGGGGAATGTTATTAATTACTTTAAGAGAAACATCTAATGTCTCAGAATCAATAATAACTCGTTCAATCGCTCCTGGCATAGCACGCATCCCAAAAGTGATCCCACCGCCTTCAAAGCTTGGGCCTGCAGAACAAGCACAAGTAACGAGCCAATCTTGGTTTCCAAGGACGATTTCACCATTTGTTCCAATGTCTATAAAAAGGATAATATCTTCCCCATTGGCTAAGTCTGTAACTAGGGTTCCAGCTACAATATCGCCACCGACATAGCTTGCTACCGATGGATAACAATGCACTAAGGCCTCGGGTATCATATGAAGCCCAATTTCTCGAGCGGGAACTGACGGAACAGAAGTCATTGTTGGAATATAAGGCTCTAGACGAATGTACCGTGGATCCACGCCAAGAAATAATTGGGTCATTGTGGTGTTACCTGCAACCATTGCACAAGATATATCCATATTGCTTATCGATTTTCGAGTAATAATCTTATCAACTAGCCCATTGATGGTTTGGACGACTTCGTGCTGAATTTCTAGTAAGTGTTGCTCATTTTCGACGGCATACACGATACGAGAAATAACATCATCACCATATTTAGCTTGTTTATTGTATGATCCTTGCTGATCCTCAATTTCCCCAGTCAAGAGATTGAGGAGGTAAACGACGACCGTAGTGGTACCTATATCAATGGCCAACCCATAAGGCGGTTGATCGTTTCCTGGTTCCACGCGTGTTACCGTAAAACTAGAGTCGATTTCCGTTAAAGTAACAGACACATCCCAGTTGGCTTTACGAAGTGACTCCGGTAGATGTTTTAGAACGGATAATGGTATATGAATGGACTTGTCTTCTGCTTTCAAGATACGACGTAATTCCATCTTGAGACGGGCCCAATCACTCGTATTCTCCGTTAAGGTCGGCTCGGAAAGCGAAATCCTAAGCTTTGTCGCTAGAGGGTGATGCCCGAATCTTTCGAGTAAATCATGCTCGCTTTCGTGCAAAATTCCCTTATTGACATCCCCCATTAAAACCTGGTGTTCTTTAAGCCGGGATTCTGGAGGTACCTCAATCGTCATATCCCCTTGAATTGTTGTTTGACAGGCTAGCCTAACCCCCTTCGAAAGCTGCTCAGGTGTTAAGTTTCCAGTCCCTGCCACTAAGGGATCCCCACTTAAAACGACAACTTTGCAAGCACCGCAAGTTCCTTTACCACCGCAACCAGATTTGATATAAATTCCTGCTTTAGCAGCTGCTTCAAGCAGTGATGTACCGTATTCAGCTTCAATTGTGTGGTCCTCAGGCATGAATTTTATTTGAAATGAGGGCATCATTTTCACTTCCTTACTCTACCAAGAAATCCCTTTTTAAAAGTTCATATAAAGAGATCATCTTTGCATTGTCTCTTCATGTCAACTGGTATCCAATCATAAATGTTTAATGACTACAGTGTTTTTGTAAAAGAAAGAATTCCGCTGGATTCTCTTGGACCCACTACAACTTTGAAACCAGAAAGCTCGGCTAGTTTACCTGAGATTACGGCAACATATCCAGGAATGATAACGGTTTTATTTGTGATTTTGTCCGCTATACCGGATTTGTTCATCGCATCAACAATTTTTTCAGGTTCAAATTTACCAGCCGCATAAGCAGTAAGAACCGATGTTCCATCAGTATCGATAGGTAGAATATAGCTAGGAATTTTGGAGGCTTCGACTTCACCCTCGACACTGTAGTAGGTAAGAGAGAAGTTGGTTGTAATGTAGAATGGAGAATTCTCGTTTACATCTCCAACAGAATGAAGAACCGGCTCAACTTGAATTGGTTTCTGTGGATCAGTATAGAGGTTTTGACGCAGAGTCATTAGTGGTAAAACATGGGCCTTGGCACTAGTATTGATAACTACAGCGCTAGCATATTTCGACACATAAACACTTGCCTCCATAATCTCGTCAAGAGGCTCCGTTTTACTGGTATATGCAATAACTGGGTAACCAAACGGTCTGAATTTCTTCTTAATTGATAAACGACGAAATTGGGTCAAGTTGGCTAAGGTTTCAACTGGATTTCTTGAACCAGCATCAAGAACGAATTCCTTGTAATCCAAAGCTTGTGCTTTAACGACTAGATCATTAAGTGCATCTAATCCCTCAGCTTTTATGATCACAGGAACTGAATTTTCCTTGGCAAGGTTAACAATTGCTTCATAGTTTTCTTCAGTGGCTTCTCCGATTAAAGGTTTGCGGGATGCCAACGGCACAAGAGCCGCTTTTAAAGCAGTTGGATCGCTGCTAAGTAAGAGCAATGACTTTTCAGTATTAGCAGCAACAATTCCAGCAACTTTTTCGAAGCGAGCAGCATCACCAGATTCGTTAACCACAGCTACGCCGTCGAGGGAATAATGAAGTCCAACACGGTCAAATTCTAAGCCTTTGATTTCTTCGAGCTTTTGACTCAATTCGTCATCACTTAAGGCATCAGAAACTCTAATGAGCAGCGTTGTGGGGTGGTAGAATGTCTTATCATGACGGAATAGTACATTTTCATCTCCCATTACAGACCCGTTACCAAATTTAATAGCTTTGATCGGGGGAGCAGATGCTGAATCAAGTGCCTCCCTAGCAGCGGCAGTTACATGAGGGCATGTGTCCAAGGCTGCTTTTCCTGAAGCTAATGCCATTGCAAAAGCTAGACAAGTTGGCACGCCACACTCTCCGCAGTT
The DNA here is from genome assembly GCA_030706025.1 of Bacillota bacterium. Lineage (GTDB taxonomy): Bacteria > Bacillota > Desulfitobacteriia > Desulfitobacteriales > Desulfitobacteriaceae > Desulfosporosinus. Next base: position 8,808 of record JAUZPJ010000028.1, read on the forward strand.
TTTCTTCGGTAATTGCTTGTAGATTTCTAAACCTGTTAGAGCCATATTGAAACCCCTTTCTATGTTAACTTAGGTAAATCAGACGGACTACCAAGACTCCAGTCCATAAGCGGAGTCTTGGCACTGTGGTCTTATATTACATTAGTGGGTCAAGAGTAAAGCAGGGATGTCCTTTTTCCTCAAGGAAAGATGTAATTTCTTCTGCTGTAGTTCCGACGGACTCATCAGCAATCTTATCAATGAAGTCTTCGCCTAACCCTTCTTCAATAGAGCGTTGAACAAAGTCTTCGCGTATAAAGTCTTTTAACTCTTTAGGCATCCAAGCAATACGCGCGATTCCACCATCAGCAGGAATAAATTTCTTACTAAGGATATACGAACGTCCAATACCCATGAAGCCAGGTGTCTGCATTCCACCGCCACAAGTTCCTGCAAGTGTAGAGAACGTCATACCACTTGGAGTCATTCCAGAGTGTTCGCGGGTAGTAATCATCAAACCATTAACTTCAGGAACAATGGCCATAATAGCTTCAAAGCAACCGCAGGAAGTCATCGGTCTATCCATCAAAGTATAAAGGTTAACCTCTTCCAAGGTGTTGTTCGAAGCTGTATGGAGGTAGTCATTACATGATTGCCACATACCCTTCAGCTCGTCAATCGCTGGTCCTTTCGGTATTGGTTGGTTGGGTCCATTTGGAGCGATCTCATGAGATGCTTTAGCATCTAGCCAGCTCACTGCACCGCACAAGCCAACCCGTTCAGGGGTAACAATACATACATGATTCGGTGCAAAGGATTGACAAAGCAAGCAGGAATAGAAGTTTTCAATGGATTCATCTGTCAAGCTCCTCATGCGATCGTCGCGAGCCTTATAACGTTCACGGGCAATAACAATGCCTTCATCTACCGCAGCTTGGTCAAGCATAATAGTTACTTCGACACGGTCAATAATAGCCGGGAATTCTTCTTTTAACTTAGCAATTAAAAGTTCCCCAAAGTGTTTCATTAAGAAACCTTTTGCTCTAGCATCTTTCGAAATACGAACCCAGCACAGATCACGTTGAGCCACGTGCCAAACGCCTTCACCATAGTTAGCGAAATAATGGATTCGACGTTCAAATACACCTTCGAAGTCAGCCTGCATTTTTCGTCCAAATATATCAATTTTGATTCCCAAAGGCAGTTTCGTTCCTTCAGGAACAGTATCAATGTCAGGACCTATAACTGTAACTTGACCGTCAACGATATTTTCAGGTCCAACCATTCGTACAAGTTCGAAAGCTGTCGTCCGTCCACCGCCAAATTCGACGTAGGTATCCCCTTTACGAATAGTCTCACCCTCAAATGCGGGTCCGAAGTTAACTGGGATCGGTAGTTCGATGTTGGTTAACTTAATCCCACGAACTTCCATGGCTAATGGGACTATTTTCTCATAATCAGGTTCGGAAATATACCAATCAGGTATTTGCATATCTTCATTAAGCGTTTGATCCGTCAGGACTGGGAAGCCCATGAAAATTGCGCCCATTGAAGCGGCAACCTTAACATCATCCAATTCGCCAAGATTAAGGACGAAAGCCCGAACTCGACGACGCTGATAATCACGATGCTGTTCCCTTTCTCCGGCTGGAATTCCACCGAAAGCAAGACCTGCACGGAAGGCATAGTTTACAGCATGAATAATCTGAGTAAAGTTTCCTACTGGGAAAGCAATGTAATCTTCCCCGATTTTAGTGTTCTCTTCAAGTAATTGTTCAATAACTTCGTCACAAAGGAAGAGCATAAAACCTTTGCCCATTAAATTATCAACAATTTTCTTAGCCGCTTTAGAATCTTTGGCTCTCCCCAAAATTACGGCAACACCAGGAATGGTCCAGTCAACCATCTTAATTCCGTGTTTCCGCACAATCGGGTCACCTAAGAATCCAGTCCAAGGTTTCGTTTTTGGTTCTTCACCACGTAAATAGTTAAGCACTTCGATGATTTCCGCGGCATAAAGAACCGATTCCCCCCAAAGCCTAGCATTATCAAAGGTAAGTTCCGTGCGAATTTGATTGCGCATACGGTTTAGGATAGGAACCAATTCACCTAGTTGAGTCACCTTTTCACCAGAAAGACATGTGATAACCGGTAGATGGTAAGCGGTATCCGGATAACCAATGGTTTGTTCGTTACCAAAGTCTTTGATAGCACGATTCAGCAGAATTTCCGCATAAGTCATGGCAATTATTGTGCCGTCATATGCTTTCCGCAACAGTTTTTTAGGTTGATTGCTGGGGTCTTTAATTGCGTCTGCGTAAATTTCCTCCATCGACATATTTGTTCCTCCTTTCTTACCAGCCTTGAGCTATTGCTGTATCATTTTTTTCTGCAGTTTTTCTATGAATATTTAGTTTCCAAGTTCTATACTCAAGGGCATCTAAGAGTTTTGTTGCGCCAATAAGAGGATCGACTTCAAAAATGAAGTTTCCGCCAAAGACGTCATGGGCAATTTGGGTCGTAACACCATAGACGAGGTCACTACCCTCAACAGGTGGCATAGCTCCAACATGGGTAGGAAGTCCCATGGCGACAGCCCAAGAACCAATCGCGACGGCCTTTTCATGCATAGCTTCTGGTGCAGATGCAGCAAATGGAACTTTAGGTACATCTACGCCCAGTTCATTAGCCATTGCCATAGCTAAATCTATACCACGGCTGTTATCCACACAGGAACCGACGTGGAATACTAATGGTAGGCCTGTTGACAATTGAGGGTTGGCTGCTTCCAGCGTTTTAATGAAGGATTTGAGTCCCTCGCCCGCATAAGCATCAACAGCTGAAGGCGACATAAGGCCAAATTTGGCGATGGCACCTGCAGAGCAACCAGTAGCAATGACAAAAACGTCATTTTTTACAAGTTCTTTCAAAACCGTGATGTGACCTTCATCTTGAGGCCGTCTGAGGTTGTTACATCCAGCCATCAGAACTACCCCTTTGAGCTGTCCGCTTAAGATAGCATCAGTTAGTACTGAAATCGGACGGTCAGGGTTAATTTTTGAGAAAATTTCCGTGATAGCTTCAAGACTAAAGCCTGCAACGAGCTTGTTACGTTCGCTAGAAAGGAAAATCTTTTTAGGATCCCGTTTCTTATAAGCTTCAATTGCGATGCGAACAAGTTTCTTGGCATCGTCCATAGCCGTACTAGTATTAAAGGCAATGTGTTGGGCATTAGGGGTTTTCATAATAGCTTCAGTTGTAATAACCTTGGTATGATAACATTCCGCTAGAGTTTGTACTGATGGGTAAATACATTGAATATCAACGACCATTGCATCCAATACACCTGTTAAAATAGCCATTTCCTGCGAGGATGAAGATGTAGCTAAATAGACACCTTCGCGCATTAATAACTCATTACCGGTACAGCAAATTCCAACGATATTAACACCTTCGGCTCCAGCCTTAATTGCTTCTTCCTTCATCGCCCTTGCCGCACCCACAACCATTTCACTCAAAACAGGGTTGTGTCCATGGACTGCTATATTAACCATTTTCGGGTTGATTACTCCTAAGTTTGCCTCCGAGACAATGGGTTCCGGAATTCCAAACAAAACGTCACTGAGCTTTGTTCCGATATACTCCCCACCTAAGTCCGCAAGTGCAGCTTTAAGTCCGCCGAAAATAATGTTTACTGGATCATTGTCAACACCCATGGCCGTTTGAGCTATAAGTTCTGTGACAGAACGGTCAATGGCTGTCGGCATAATGTTAGTGTGCTGGAATTTCTTCCGGCGTCCCTCTGTCAGAAAGGCATCCAAAAATGCTAGCGGACGATCTTGGTAACGACCGAAATCTCCGTACCCAACTTCCACAACATCTTTAAGGATTTCTTTGTCTTCTCGGTTTAGTGTGTCGATTCCTAAGTCCTGCGCTAATTTTTGAAGTTTAGCCGGTGATTTAATCTCATAATCCGGAGCATGACCCTCAATCATAGCATGAGCGGTATGCAGGACATGGCGCGAGTGCTCCGAGTGGGATGCTGTTCCTCCTGCAATGAGACGAACAACATTACGCGAGACAATAGTATATGCGGATGCTCCGCATAATCCGCGGCTGCCAACACCCTCTTCCGTTTTAACCCGGCAAGGACCTGCTATACAGATTCGGCAACATATTCCTTTATATCCAAACGCACACTGCGGGTTTTGAGCAACTGACCGGTCGAAAACCGTCTCTATTTTGCTTTCCTGTGCCATTTTTAACATTTGAAGTGCGCCAGGGTCGGTCGTTCGAATGGGATTCTTAGCGTCTACGACTCGTGGTGCGTCCGACGGTCGGGCGGTATGGGTTAGATCCCGATATCTGGGCATATTACAACCTCCTCTTTTTTAAGATCATTTTTCTCATTTACTCTCATTTCTCCAAACGAAAACCTCTTTCATCTCCCTTCATTGGCAATCTTTTGATAAATTGTATTTAAATTAACTCCCAGAGACCCTCCAGGCAATTCATCACTGCCTGTATTTATAGACATTTCCAACAGTTCGTCGCTGTAAGGAATCATACCAATCAGCTGTTCTGAAGAAAAGCGGTCTCTAAGAAAATCTTCATCTTTAGCATTGCGTATTTTATTACCAACGACTACCACACGAGGAATACCTAATTCAAGGGCTAATTGTTGAACAACTTTTACTGTCTGAACGCTAACTTTACTGGGCTCGGTCACAATGACTAAGACGTCGACACCCATAGCTGTACCCCTTGTAAGTTGCTCAATTCCTGCCCCCATATCTAATATAACCGTATCTTGTTCTCCTAGGATTAACGAGTTAACCAAAGCTTGAAGAAAACTGTTCTCCTTGCAATAGCAGGAAGTTCCACCACCCTTAATATTTCCCATGCGGAAAAAGCGGATTGGCCCTACATAGATACAATAATCATCTAAGATGTCATCGACATTTGGGTTTAGCGGATAAAAAGCACCACTGCCGCCCATACGCTCTTCAATTAATTCTTTCATATCAACGATAGGTTTTAAGTCCGCCAGAACATTATCTGTGATTCCCAGTACTGAGCCAAGGCTGGCATCAGGATCTGCATCGACTGCTAAAACTGTTACTCCCTTTTGAGCGAGCCAACGGGCAAAATTTGCTGCAAACGTGGTTTTGCCAACTCCACCTTTACCCGAGATTGCGATTTTCAACGGCCTGCACTCCTTTTGGGCATTATTTCGTATTGATTTCTTTGTTTTGTTTCCTAATGACAATGTCCTTAAAAGTTATATTCTTTTTTTGTTATTCAAATCCTGCAAACTTTCAGAATTTATTTGTTTTTTTATCTTATTATTAAATAAAAAAGTTAAATGATACAAGTAGCTCATTGTAATTTTCAGTATTTAATCTAATATTCAGAATTTTATTATATTTTCGATTAACGCTAACATGTATCTTATTTTATAACTTCGTAAGTTTTTAGTTAATAAACCTGACTAAAGACAATTAACCATGTCAATCAAAAATTACCAAGAGACATTTCCGAATGCTGATAACCTTACAATGCTTAAGACGTGTGTAATAGGAATTTTGATCCGAATAGTTTCTAGGGATGGATGGATTGATTGTTTAACGCAGAGGCCATGGATGAAACGTCAGTCCAAATGCTCCCTGGCCGACATGGGTTGCAATAACAGCTCCAGCCTCAAATAAACGAATTTCATGTTCAGGAAAGCGAATACGAAGTTCGTTAAGTAAATCTTCTCCCTCTTTAGGAATATTCACATGCATAACACAAATACGGTATCGTTTGCCCGTAGACAAAGCCCTCGTTAGCTCAGCTAAGACACGTTGCCAAGCCCGCGAACGCGACCGAACTTTATCAAAAACGTCGATTTCTGCCTTCTGGTTAAAATAAAGAATTGGTTTAATTTGCAACAACGTGCCTAGCAAGGCAGCAGCTCCACCAATTCTTCCTCCTTTACGTAAATTTTCAAGCGTATCAACGATGAAATAAAGTTCAGTTTGTTGTTTTAAACACTGAAGATGATCCACAATCTCAGATGCAGGCAATTCTTGTTCCGCCCATTCTGCAGCTGCCCAAGCCAAAGCACCTAGCCCCAAAGCCGAAGATTTTGAATCAACTATATATATATTAGGATTAGATGCCAATTCTTTAGCCATTTGAGCAGAGCGTAATGTTCCGCTAATTGCAGCAGAAAGATGAATACTCACAATCTCCTCTACGCCTTTAGAGAATAATAATTCATAAGTTTGAAGAAACGCTCCTACAGAAGGTTGTGAAGTTGTAGAAATTCCTGAAATATGATTCAGCTTTTCAAAAAAAAGAGTATTAGGTAATTCTAGTTCAGAAAACGTTTCATCCCCAATGTTAACTGTTAGAGGTACGACGTTTATCTGTAATTTCTCCAGAATATCTGGAGTCAGATATCCGGTAGAATCCATAACTATCCCTATTTTTCTCAATATCTCTTCTCTCCTCAATATTAAACCTTGCATTTTTTGGTTAAATATTGTATAAAGTATACCCTAAAACAAAATACCTAGCAATCTAGATACTTCACTCCAATCGGCCTAACTGGACTACTTCGGGTTAAGTTATTTAGAAAAAATAACGATCCATTGACTCAGAGTAATAAAAAACCACTCTAAATCTACTTTAGAGTGGTTTAATTCGATTATATTGTTCTAATTGGATTAAATATTTTAATTACTATAATTCTATTGGTCGGGGCGACGGGATTCGAACCCACGGCCTCTTGGTCCCGAACCAAGCGCGCTACCAAACTGCGCTACGCCCCGTTTATAGAACGTTTTATATATTAGCAAATCAACTTGATTCTGTCAACCTCTAGCTAATAATATCCCTTACAGTTACTGTGTAGTACTTCTATCAATTAACCCAACACATCATGAATGG
>JAUZPJ010000280.1 GCA_030706025.1 Bacillota bacterium
CAATAGGGTCCATAGCGGCAGCCTTTCGTGATGGAAAAACCCAAAATATGATGCCGATTGCGGCAGATAAACCGAAGGCTACGAAAAAGGAGCTCATGGAAATACTGGTGCTCATCTTCAACGCCTTCCCTGCCAGACTTGACCCTCCATAGCCTAAGGCAATGCCAATCCCTCCTCCTAAGACACTGAGCACGACAGCTTCAATAAGGAACTGAGCAAGAATATCCAACCCTTTAGCTCCGATCGCTTTCCGAATTCCAATCTCCCGTGTTCGTTCAGTGACCGAAACGAGCATAATATTCATGATGCCGATTCCTCCAACCAGCAAGGAAATACCAGCAATTCCGCCTAGGAGCATGGTCAAGGTTTGGGTTACTCCTGTCATCGTTGCTAACATATCGGCCTGATTCTGAACCGTGAAGTCATCCGCTTTGCCATTTGGAATTTTATGAGCTTTATGCAGTGCTGCTGTAATCTCATCTTGGGCTGTTTGCATTTGGTCTTCTGAAGCAGCCGATACCAGGATACTACGAACCGTCTTTTTCCCTATCAAGCGTGCCTGAACCGTTGAGATCGGAGCGGTTATCATATCGTCACTACTCATGAATCCGGTTGATCCTGTAGCAATTGTCACTCCAATGACTTGGAAAGGTACGTTATTAATTTTAATTGTTTTTCCGATTACCGAAGCGTTTGCGTCCCCAAAAAGGTTGGTAACCACTGTAGGGCCGAGGACAGCGACTCGGGCACTGCTATTTACATCCTCTGTCGTGATAAAGCGCCCCGTTGCCATGGTAACATTTTTAATCACTTGATAATCTTGTGTTGTTCCAGTAATCGTGGTCGAGGTATTTCCTGAACCAAAGACCACTTGCCCATTAGAATTCGATGTTGGTGCAACTGCTTTGATCGCTGTTCCAATCTGGATTTTAGTAACATCCGTCATGCTTAGAGTATTTGAGCTGCCAGCCCCCCCTCTAACTCCTCCGGAATTCGACTGTCCAGAGGTGATCGTAAGAAGGTTAGAACCCAATCCTTGAATCTGAGAGGTAATTGAAGCAGTTGCCCCATTTCCGATTCCCACCATGGCTATGACTGCTGCAACCCCGATAATCATTCCCAGCATCGTCAAGGCCGAACGCAGTTTATTTGCCCGCAAGGCCCGGAGAGAGACCCGAATACTTTCAAAAAAGTTCACGTTGCTACTCCCTCCTCTACGATCTGTACCTGAGCCTTACGAGGATTTGTTACTTTTTCATCCCCTTCGATATGGCCGTCACGGAAACGCACAATTCGCTCAGTAAACTCGGCAATATCCGGTTCGTGCGTTACAATGACAATCGTGTTTCCTGAGGCGTGCAGCCGCTGAAAGATGGCCATGACCTCTTCGCTGGATCGGCTATCTAAATTCCCCGTAGGCTCATCAGCCAAGATGATCGAAGGGTTTGTTACAAGCGCACGAGCGATCGCTACCCGCTGTTGCTGACCACCTGAGAGTTCTTTGGGACGATGATGAATCCGGCCACCAAGGCCGACAGATTCTAAGGCAGCAATGGCGCGGGTTCGTCTTTCTTTACTTCCCACCCCTGCATACAGCATGGGAAGTTCGACATTTTCGATCGCCGTTGTTCGAGGAAGAAGATTAAATCCCTGAAAGACAAATCCAATCTTACGATTACGAATCACAGATAATTGATCGCCGCTTGCTTTTGCTACGTCGGTTCCGTCGAGATAATATTCACCTTCTGTTGGGGTATCCAAGCAGCCCAAAATATTCATCATCGATGATTTACCTGAACCGGAGGGTCCCATTATGGAAACAAACTCACTAGCTCCCACATGAAGATCCACCCCGGCTAGGGCCGCAACTTGAATATCACCGTTGGCATATATTTTTTTGATCCCTTTAAGATCTATCAAATAGCTTCCCTCCTGACGTATTCGTCAAAGCCTAGTTTAACTTAGTTTCCTCTGTTGCCGCCACCGCTGGTGCCACCGCCCATTGCTCTGGCAGGATTACCACCGCCGCCACCCAATCTAAATCCTGAACTATTAGCATTGGTTGTCGTCGAAGACGAACGAGTACCGATAATAACCTCTTGCCCTTCTTCTAAACCACTTTTAATTTCCACATTCGTTCCATCATCTAGACCAATCTCAACAGGTATCATTCGAACATTGGCCGAGGCATTTCTACTGCCTGCATTTGCGTTACCGGTATTTCCAGAACCTGCGTTACCAGAATTCCCGGGCTGAGTACCAGATTGCGCGGCCTGGCCATCTTTGCCTGTACTTGCACTTGATGTAACAGGTGCGGTGACGAAGGTTCTATTCCCTCTGGTTTTAACCGCTTCGCTCGGAACCGTTAAAACATTCTTCGCTTGCGCCACAATAATATTCACATTGGCATTCATTCCTGCCCGAAGCAAATCGCTGGCTTGATCGACCATCGCCGTGACAGTATACGTCGTAACGTTCTGGGTGGTTGTCCCTTGTAGGGCAACAGCGTTCACTGTCCCGCTTATATGCTGATTGGGATAGGCGTCAAGGGTAATATCCACTTTTTGGCCCACTTTGCACTGTGTGATATCCGATTGATCGATTGCAGCATCCACTTCAAGATTATCCCCCGCTGGAGTGATCGTAATAATTGACTTAGCATCTGAATCTTGCCCCAACTGAAGTGGGCAACTGACAACCACCGCATCGACAGGTGCAACGATTGCAGCATCATTTAAATCCGCTTGCGCACTGGCTAATTGGGCCTGTGCTATTTGAATACTCGCTTGAGCCGATTGAACATCCGATGCTTTCGGACCCTGAGCTTGTTGGTTCACTTGATATTGAGCGGCAGTTACATCGGCCTGTGACGCTGCTAGAGCCTCAGCTGCTCCTCCATTTTGGAGATTCTTTGCTGCGGTTAAAGCATCTAACGCCTGGTTCAGAGAATTTTGCGAGGATTGTATGGAGGACGCATTTCCACTCTGCTGCGCCTTGGCCAAGTTATCACTAGCCTGTTTAACATTCTGAGTTGCCAGTGTAACTTGGTTCCCCAAATAGCCTGCTTCCGCATTCTGCTGTGCAGCGGTTAAGTTCTGCTTTGCTTTAGCCAGTGACGCCTGTGCTTGAGCACGGGTTTGGTCATTGAATGAATCTTCAAGATTTTGAAGTTTAGACTGGGCGGATGTTACATTGGCCTGAGCTTGTAAAACGGACGTTTTAAGCTTTGTATCGTCAATCCTGGCCAAAACTTGCCCAGCTTTTACTGAATCCCCAGCCTTAACATTAAGTTCCACGATTGTTCCTGCTTGCGAGGAATTTCCGGTTGTCGGAAAGGTTAAAGGAATCGAGTGGGGATAGCTAACTGTTCCGGTCGCGGTGATTACTTTATTAACATCACCCATTTTAGCTTTCGCCGTAATATTTGTGGACACAGCAGGCTTAGTTGTAAATTTTTTGTATCCCCAATAACCTCCTCCCAAGACCAAAACGCCCAGAACCCCAATGGTCACCCATTTTTTGTTCATACTCTTTCTCCTTTTTCCTGACTTAATTGTTAAAATGTGAAACGCATAAACCGCCGAAATAATTCCTTGCTCAGGATATCACAGGATTATGGTCAAATAACGAAGGATTTCTTAAGATCATGTCAAGGTGCTCAATAATACTTAGTTATTCGGTTTTATTCACTGGAAGGAAAATCCGAAAACTGCTTCCCACGCGTGGTGTACTTTTTGCTTCGATGTAGCCCCCATGTGCCTGAATAAACTCCTTGGCAATGGCGAGCCCTAAACCTGTCCCGCCGCTTTCCCGCTCCCGTGCCTTCGCGACACGATAAAACCGATCAAAAATATGCTCGAGCTCTTCCTCTGGAATTCCTTCTCCTGAATCCACGACTGTCACCTGTACCCAGTTGGATCCCGCCTTACTTGAACCATCGTCGTCGCAGTTTATTTGATTTACTTCATCCGCTTTTTCTGGTTTTTCTCCTTTACGACGGAAAACACCACGTAAACGGCTTGTTGTCTCATCATCCGTCAGCGTACCTTCCGAAGGTTTTTCCGCCTCCGCCAACAATACCCTCAAGGATCCTCCGGGAGGGGTATGCAAAAGGGCGTTTCCAATTAGGTTTACAAAGACCTGAGTTAAA
>JAUZPJ010000281.1 GCA_030706025.1 Bacillota bacterium
AAAGCATACCTGATAAAGTTGAGCGTAATCCAAATATACTCCAAACACAAAAAGACACCGGTTTAGTTCAGAAAACTTGACCGGTGTTTGCTATCCTCTCATTGCTCTAAGTAAAAATGCTCGGGCCTAGCTGACCTACAGGAACTATTTTAGGAATGTATAATCTGGTGAGAAATGAGGTAATGTATGCTAATAGTCAAAAATATTTTGAGGAGATCATGGAATGGGTGGGTATGTCGAAAAAATTCTGCGAATTAATTTAACGGATAGAACCATACGGACCGAAGAGCTTAACATGAAACTTGCAAAAGAACATTTAGGTGGACGTGGGCTCGCGGGAAAGATGTATACAGATGAAGTTCCTGCTGATGTTGAAGCCTTCTCTCCTGAGAATAAAGTGTTTATTGCTGCCGGAACACTTACGGGAACAAATGCTCCTACATCCAGCCGCTTTATGGTTGTTACTAAATCCCCGCTCAATGGTACCTTAGCGGCTTCAAATTCTGGTGGATTTTGGGGACCCCAATTAAAATTTGCGGGTTATGATATGATAGTTTTAGAAGGAAAGGCTGATGCGCCCGTTTATCTCTCCATACATGATGACAACGTTGAAATTAAAGATGCGACGAAAATTTGGGGAAAAGACGTCTACGAGACGACCTCATTTATTAAAGCAGAGTTTAGGGACAATCAGGCAAAAGTTTTGGCGATTGGGCCAGCCGGCGAAAATCTTTCACTTATGGCCTCTATTATGAATGATCTGTACCGAGCTGCAGGGCGGAATGGAGTCGGGGCTGTGATGGGCTACAAAAATATTAAGGCCATCGTCGTCCGAGGGACCGGAAAAGTTGATCATGCAGACCCTGATATGGTTAAAGTAGTTCTAACAGATGTACTTAATATTATCAATGAAAACGGTGTAACGGGGCAAGGACTGCCGACCTATGGAACTGCTGTTTTGGTCAATATTATTAACGAGAATGGAGTATATCCCGTCAACAACTTCCAGGAATCCTATAACGTAAATGCTGATCAAATCAGTGGAGAAACTATGACTGAAAAGTACCTTGTGAAAAAAGACTCCTGCTTTGCTTGCCCGATTGCTTGTGGTCGTTATTGTAATTGGAAAGAAGGTGAAGGAGGCGGTCCAGAGTATGAGACAGTCGGAGTTTTCGGTTCAAACTGCGGTGTTCAGGATTATGATGCCATTCACCAAGCCAATGATTTATGTAATAAGTTCGGTTTGGATACTATTTCAGTTGGCGCAACGATTGCAGCAGGCATGGAATTATTCCAGCGTGGATACATAAAACCTGACGAACTCGATGGTACTCCCTTAGAATTTGGTCATGCTAAAGGAATGGTTGAGTGGATTCGAAAGATTGCTTATCGTGAAGGCCTAGGGGCAAAAATGGCCTTAGGTTCCTATCGGTTAGCTGAAAGTTATGGAGCTGCTGAACTCTCCATGAGTGTCAAAAAGCAAGAACTCCCTGCTTATGACCCGCGGGGTGCACAAGGCCAGGGTTTATCGTATGCTACCAGTAATCGAGGTGGCTGTCATGTCCGAGGGTATGTTATTTCTCCCGAAATTCTAGGATTTCAAGAGAAAACCGATCGATTCAGTACAAAAGGAAAAGCCAAACAGGTTAAGACTTCCCAAGATTTAAGCGCTGTAATCGATTCGATTGGTCTATGTTTCTTCTCATCCTTTGCCCTAGGACTATCCGACTACAAAAAGTTAGTCAATGCCATAACTGGTTTTGATTACACGGAGGAAGAACTCCTCGCCTGTGGCGAACGAATTTGGAATAACGAGCGGCTCCATAACTTGCGTGTAGGATACTCAAAAGCGGATGATACATTACCGAAGCGTTTCCTTAAAGAGCCAATTTCAGACGGCCCTTCCAAAGGACATATTCATCATCTCGATGAGTTGCTGCCGGAATATTACACTATCCGGGGTTGGGACCAAGAGGGAGTACCTACTCCCGAGCACTTAAATGCCTTAGGTATGCAAGATTCTTTTGAGCACCGCAGCCAAATTTCTTATTAAGGAGTTGGGATATGCTTGTCTCCTGCAGCAACCAGAAGAGGGTTTGATATAGAAGATCATAAACGGTTTTCCGAGACGTCGGTTGAAAAACTAAGAATTGCCCAACAGGAGATTCAATGGCTCTTGGATCGGGGGTATAAAGAAGGACCACTAGTTGATTTTGTCGGGGGTCACTATCAGCTATCTTTAAGGCAAAGGAATGCACTAAAAAGGGCCACATGTACAAAGATTCAATATGAGAAACGAAAATCGACCATGCTTTCCATTGAAGATGCAAAGGATGGATGCCTGATTATCGACGGTTTTAACTTGATTATTAGTCTTGAAGTAGCACTTTCCAGAAGCGTCATTATTCTAGGCACCGATGGCGTTCTGAGAGATCTTGCTGGTTTAAGGGGCTCTTATAAGATTATTGAGCAAACAGATCGCGCCCTAGAAATACTGGGTAAATCTTTAAACCGGCTGTCGGTCCCTGAAGTAAGGATATTACTAGATGCTCCCGTTTCTAATTCAGGACAATTGAGAAACAGGATTCTAGAGCACGCATTAGATTGGCGTATACCTGTTGATGTAGAGTTAGTACCAAATGCTGATGTTGTCTTATCTAATGTGGAGAGAATTGTAACTGGAGATTCTGTGCTACTAGATCAATGCAATAGCTGGATTAATTTATGTAGGGAAATTGTTGAGAACTATATAGAAAATGCTTGGATAATCAAATTATGCGCTATTGATTAATGAAACCTTTTCTATAATAATTATTCATTTCTTCTTTCGGCACCATGTTACCGCCAGTTGCCCATATTATATGGGAAGCATTCTGCATTTTGCCCTTTAAACCTTGATCTTTAATGTATTTTTGTCCTGCTTCCGTCATGAACAAATTGAATATACCTGGGGCACCTGCCATCGCTGAAGGTTCGACGTATATTTGTTCTGTATCTGCTATGCCACTTAACATTCTATACAGGATATTATCGTTCACAGTGTAAATGCCGCTTAACAGGTTTTTCATCGTTCTTCCTACAAATCTTGAAGCTCTGCCTACAGCCAGCCCGTCTGCATCTGTGATATTATCAATTCCGAAGTCCTGTACACATACTTTATCGTATTCCCCTGTCATGCATCCGATCAACATACAAGGAGAATGAGTGGGCTCAGCGAAGAAGCAATGTACATGATCCTTGTACATCAATTTTAGTCCGAACGTTACTCCTCCAGGCCCTCCTCCTACACCACATGGAAGGTATACAAATAACGGATGGTTGTCATCCACAGCAACATTTAGATCGCTAAGTTGTTCTTTTAATCTTAGTGCTGCAACGGCATATCCTAAAAATAAGTTTTTAGAATTCTCATCATCGACAAAATAGCTATTAGGCTGCTGTTCTGCCTGTTTTCTTCCTTCTGCAACAGCTTTGCTGTAGTCTGACAGATATTCGATTACGGTTACCCCTTTATTTCTAAGAAGGTCTTTTTTCCATCGCTTTGCATCTGAAGACATATGTACTACGACGTTGAAACCCAACTTTGCACTCATTATACCTATACTTAACCCCAAATTTCCCGTTGAGCCAACAACAATGGAATAGTGGGAATAGAAATTCCTAAACTTTTCACTGTCTAAAATTGAATAATCGTCATCCCTGGAAAGCATTCCGAATTCAAACGCTAAATCTTCCGCATGCTTGAGTACCTCATAAATTCCCCCTCTTGCCTTGATTGAACCTGATATTGGGAGATGACTGTCACACTTTAGCAACAGGTTTTCACATATTACTTTTTGATCGAACAAATCTTCCATATGCTCTTTCATGCGGGGAATTCTTATAGTCCGCGACTCTATGATCCCTTGTCTTTCTTTTGTTTCAGGAAATACTTTTGCTATGTAAGGCGCAAACCTTTTTAATCGTTTCTCCGCACTTTTAACATCATTCTCAGTTAAACACTTCTTTATATAAGCATCGTTATATTTTTTATAGTCTAGGTTTAGCCAGAATACTTGGTTTGTATTTATAATCTCAGTGAGCAATGGGTATTCCTTCTGCCATAGTTCAATACTCTTTCCTAAAATCATACGGGGCACCTCTCTTATCT
>JAUZPJ010000282.1 GCA_030706025.1 Bacillota bacterium
TACAAGAGCATTTTGCTCCGCATGCACAGCACGGCAGATCTCATGACGCTCCCCCGAAGGAACCCCTAAGCTCTGCCGTAGACAACCGACTTCAACACAATGTTGGAGTCCCGAAGGGCTCCCATTATATCCTGTACTTAAGATTTGTTTTTCCTTAACCATCAGTGCACCAACATGGCGGCGAAGACAGGTCGAACGCCCAGCCACCACGTGTGCCATCTGCATGAAGTAACTATCCCAGCTAGGACGTTCCCGTGCCATCATTTCGTTCCAAACAACCGATCACCTGCATCGCCAAGTCCGGGTATTATATAGCCGTGATCATTTAACCGCTCATCGACTGCCGCGACAAAAATATCTACATCATCATGATTGCTTTGTACGGCACTAATCCCCTCAGGAGCTGCAATCAGGCACATCAATTTAATATTCTTCGCACCACGATCTTTCAAGAACGTGATCGCCGCTGATGCTGATCCACCCGTAGCCAGCATAGGATCAATGACGATGAGGTCCCGCTCGGCTATGTCACTGGGTAACTTGCAATAGTATTCAACAGGTGAAAGGGTCTCAGGATCCCGATAGAGACCGACATGTCCAACCCTTGCAGCTGGAATCAAACGGAGCATTCCATCGACCATCCCTAATCCTGCACGCAAGATGGGAACTAAGCCAACTTTTCGGCCGGCAAGCACTTTAGACTTTGCTACTGCAACCGGTGTTTGAACTTCTATTTCCTGTAGAGGAAAATCACGGGTTACCTCATAGGCCATCAACATTGCGACTTCCTCTACTAGTTCCCTAAATTCCTTTGAGCCTGTCTTTTCATCGCGAATCAAGGACAACTTATGTTGAATTAGAGGATGGTCAAGAACTTGAAGTTTTGCCATGGTTCCGGTCTCAACTCCTAATCTAAATTAGCGTATAAGGGATAATCCGTGCAGAGAGCACTGACGATTTCCCGTGCTTTCGCTAGTTTATCAGGTTCATGGTGAGAGGTCAAGGCGAGGTCCATCGCTTCCGCAATCTGCTTCATTGCCTCCGTGTTCATCCCCCGGGTTGTGACAGCGGGCGTCCCTAGCCGAATTCCACTTGTAACAAAGGGGCTTTCTGTTTCAAACGGAATTGTGTTTTTATTTACTGTGATACCTACTTGATGCAAAATGCTCTCTGCTTCTTTTCCGGTTAATTTTTTGGTCCGAACATCCACAAGCATCAGATGATTGTCTGTACCACCGGAGACGAGACGAAATCCGCGCTCCACCAGTGCTTCTGCCAGTGCCTTAGCATTTTCCACGATTCGGGTTTGATAAGCTTTGAACTCCGGCTGAAGTGCCTCACCAAAGGCCACCGCCTTTGCAGCGATAACATGCATAAGAGGCCCCCCCTGAATTCCCGGAAAAATGGCTTTATCAATCGCTTGGGCAAACTCCGCTTTGCAGAGAATTAATCCGCCACGTGGACCCCTTAAGGTTTTATGGGTCGTCGATGTCACGAAATGTGCATAAGGGATAGGAGAAGGATGCAATTCCGCAGCGACAAGCCCAGCAAAATGTGCCATATCAACCATAAAATAAGCGCCTACTTCATCCGCAATTTCGCGCATTTTGGCAAAGTCAATGATTCTTGGGTAAGCACTTGCCCCAGCTACAATCATCTTTGGCCTATGCTCCCGTGCAGATCTCCGAACTTGCTCATAATCAATACATTCTGTTTTCTCATCGACACCATAAGCAACAAAGTTAAAATAAACCCCTGAGAGGTTTACCGGGCTTCCATGGGTCAAGTGTCCTCCATGAGATAAGTTCATCCCAAGAACCGTATCCCCAGGTTTTAACATAGCAAAATAAACCCCTGTGTTAGCTTGCGACCCTGAATGAGGTTGTACATTCGCATGTTCCGCGCCAAAAATCTTCTTAATGCGTTCACGTGCCAAATTTTCGACGACATCGACAAACTCACACCCGCCATAGTATCGTTTGTCTGGATATCCTTCTGCATACTTATTCGTCATCACACAACCTTGGGCTGCCATCACTGCCCGGCTGACAAAGTTCTCTGAAGCGATCAACTCAATGGTATTTCTTTGGCGGTTCTCTTCCTGTTCGATTGCTTTGGCTACTTCGGGGTCTAAGGACTTTACCCATTTGTCAATGTAATCCATCATTATTTCACTCCTATTTTATTATAATTCTGTTTAATTCCACTCCTTCATTCATACACTGCCCGTGGACCACCGATGAGGCGTGGGCGGGTGCGCGCAAGGGTTAGATGTGCTTCTCCTAACTCTTTAACATGTATGCGAATGGGTATGACCACAGGACGCAGGTGCATACCAATGAAAGTATCTCCAATGTCAATTCCCGCATGTCCTTGGACCCGCTCTACCATAACAGGAGAAGAAAAGCTTTCCCAAGCTTTTACAGTCATCGCACCACCAGCATGCAAAGCAGGGCGCACGGTAACGATTTCTAATCCATAATGCTCCGCGCAGTCTTCTTCCACAACAAGAGCCCTATTGATGTGCTCACATCCTTGAACGGCTAAAAAGGTTCCTTGCTGTCGGACTCTGCTTAAAAGGGGAGGAAGTAATACTTGGGCAACTTCCGAACTGCTTCCTTGTCCGATTCTTTGCCCGATGACTTCACTGGTACTACACCCCAAAACTAGAATTTGTCTCGGGCGTAGGTTTGCCTCAAGGAAAAAGGCATCTAGGATCTCGTTCCAAATATTACTCATATCCTGTAATTTTCGGTCAATTTTATTATCCACGAAAAGGCAGTCCTCCATTCCTAGGAGAAAGACGATTGATAGCTGGCTATAGTTTCTCCCCACGTTCAATGTTTGAAATCAGGTTTATGCGGTTCGCGTGTCTGCCCCCAGAAAATTCGGTTTTCAAAAAAATATCTACAATGTCTAGAGCAAGACCGACACCAATGACACGGCCACCAAGTGATAAAATATTGGCATTATTATGTTCGCGAGCCATTCGTGCGGAAAATGTCTCCGTACATACAGCGGCACGAATTCCAGGGATTTTATTTGCAGCGATGGCAATTCCCTGACCTGTTCCACAGACCACAATTCCCAAATCTGCCTCTCCCTTATTAATCGCATCGCCTACCAGAAAACCATACTGGGGATAATCCACCGAGTCGGTCGAGTGGGTTCCCTTATCTAGAACTTTAAATCCTTGGGCTTCCAAATGCGTACGTATTGCTTCCTTTAATTCGTAACCACCGTGATCAGCTCCCAGCGCAACCCTCACGTCTATCCCTCCATCTCTTCATAATTCCAGTTCTACAGATAGTTACAAAATCCCTGCAGAAACGCAAAATAAAGCGGCGTTTCAACGCCGCTAGTGTAGACATTTTCTTTTCATCTTATGCTTATCGCATATATTAGTATGATTTAGCTTAGAAAATACAGCCTCATTGTGGAAGAAATAATCAAACGTTCAGCTGCTCCTTTAATATTCCTAACAATTCTCTAATTTCCTGTGCTGTCTGCCGATAAGAAATAAGAGACCCTCCCCAAGGATCCTGGACATCCCGTTTTCGTTCTCCCCAATCACCTAAACACCGAAGTTTGTGTGCGTGTTTGGGAAACAAACGTTTCAAACCCTCTGCTTGAGATCGGGTCATCGGAATAACCCAATCAGCCTCCGACATGAGTTCTTCCCTAATCTTTCTAGCACGATGCTCGGATAAGTCAATATTATGTTCTGCAAGAACTTCGAGAGCGTGAGGACTGGCATTCTCCCCCGTCCATGCTTCAATACCTGCCGAACTAACTTGAACCTCGTCCCCAAACAAGTCCCTAGCCAGCCCTTCTGCTATCGGGCTTCGACAAGTATTTCCCGTACAAATAAATAAAAGCTTCAATCCCATAAACTCTCACCCTAATCCTTTAAACGAACAATTTAACTCCAATTAGAAACAAGGCCCATCCACCAAACAGTTCCGCCTTGTCCCCTAGCCACGTTCCCATGATGCGGCCCAATATCAAGCCCATTCCGGTCATCAAACCTGCGACTAAACCCATAATTATGACTGTTAAAAAAACATCCGCCTTAATTGTTCCTAAGGAAAA
>JAUZPJ010000283.1 GCA_030706025.1 Bacillota bacterium
AATATGCAGGCAGGAACACGACCGGAACAGATTGCTTCAGATCAAGCTTCGTTGGACGACGCTAAAACGAATTATCTGAATGCAAAGAATAATTATGATCGGAGCCAACAGCTGTTGGCAGCGGGTGCAATATCTCAATCGCAATTAGAAACAGTCCAGAACCAGTTAGCTGATGCTCAATCTCGGGTTAGTCAGGCTCAAAGCAAACTAGATATTGATACTAAAGGGCAAACACAAGAAACTTTGAATTATTATCAAGCTATGGTTAAGCAAAATCAAGCCGCGTTGGACACAGCAAAAACGCAGCTTTCCAATGCAACGATCGTCTCGCCCATATCCGGAACGGTTAGTGTAAAAAATGTCAATATAGGTGAACTTGCTTCACCAGGGGTTACTTTACTTTCAATTGTTAATAATGACACATTGTTTGTTAAGGCTTCCCTTCCCGATAGTCTTACCGGCAGCGTGAAGGTTGGCCAGGCAGTTGTTGTAAAAGTGGCCGATATCCCCGATAAAGAATTTACGGGGGAAATCTTGGTTATAGACCCAGTGATTGACTCACGTAGTCGAAGCGCCACTGTGAGAATAAAAGTTAATGATCCAAATTCAGTTTTGAAATCCGGAATGCTGGCAGAAATTGGCCTTAAGAAATAAGGACAGGTGAGAAAAATGAATAAAAACCCGAAGAAGCTTATAATGTTCATTCTCTTTTTAATGATCGTCGCTTTTGCTGGTATTGGCGGCTATTATTGGTATCAGAACACTTATTATATTTCCACAGAGGACGCCAAAGTCACGGGTGATATTGCAAGTGTGAGTCCCCAGATTTCCGGGAAGCTTCTAGAGTTAAATGTTAACGAGGGGGATACCGTCGTTAAGGATCAGATCCTTGGCCGTCAGGGAATCAGTAACCCTCAGGACACCAACATAGATCAATCAGTTCTTAGAGCACCAATTAGTGGTATTGTTATTAAAAAGCAGGGAACTGTTGGTGAGATCGTTTCTGGGCCCATTGCAATGATCATTGATCCTAATAAACTCTACATTACTGCGAACATTGAAGAAACGAAGCTTGCCAACGTAAAGCAGGGTCAGAAAGTGGATATTACCATTGATCAATTTTCCAATAAAACGTTCTCCGGGAAGGTTAAGTATGTTGGACAAGCATCGAACTCTACGTTTGCATTACTTCCTACTTCAACAAGTGGTACCTTCACTAAGGTTATTCAGAAAATACCCGTGAAAATTGAGTTTGATAAAAGCGATCCTACGTTGTTGCCTGGAACGAATGCTGTTGTCAAAATTCATATTAAGTGATGAGGTGAATGGCGTATGACAGGACATGAGATTCAGGAAAGTGCAGGTGACAGTTTATATAAGTGGTCAGCCCTGTTAGTTGTTGTTATTGGAACCTTCATGGTGATGTTAGATAGCAGTATTGTTAATATTGCGATTCCCAAAATGATGAATGTTTTCGGATCCGATTTAGATTCAGTTAAATGGATATTAACGGGATATACATTGACCATGGGTGCCATTGTACCTATCACAGGATTTTTAAGTGACACTTTCGGAATTAAAAAACTGTTCATTTTTGCCTTGGCTTTCTTTACTGTTGGTTCATTTCTGTGTGGTTTTGCGTGGAGTACTAACGCTATGGTAATATTCCGAGTAATACAGGCGCTGGGCGGGGGGGCTATTATGCCCGTCGGAATGTCTTACATCATGCAGATCTTTCCTATCAGTGAACGTGGTAAAGCCCTTGGATTTTGGGGTATTGCATCAATGGCGGCACCGGCTATTGGACCGACCTTGGGTGGCTATATTATTCAGTATTTGGATTGGCGTTTCATTTTTTATGTCAATGTCCCGATCGGAGTTATAGGTGTTATTGTTGCGAGTATTCTGCTAAGAGAAACATCCTTAAAACCTTTTACCGGAAACTTCGATTTTATTGGTTTTTTCTCCTCAGTCATAGGAATTGCCAGTTTGTTATACGTTCTGGGTGAAGGCAGTACTATTGACTGGAGTAAGATTGAATATCCTTTACTTCTTGCCTTGGGCTGTTTTAGTATTCTAATATTTATTGCCAATGAATTAACACGTTCCGATCCTTTATTAGAATTAAGGGTTTTTAAAATTTATAATTTTACCCTGAGCCAAATTATTTCAGGTGTAACTACGTTGGCTCTGATGGGAGGGATATATGTACTCCCTTTGTTTTTGCAAAACTTAAGAGGTTATACAGCGATGGAAGCGGGTATAATATTATTCCCCTCCGCTCTCGCTTCAGGCCTGATGATGCCGATTAGTGGTGCTTTGTTTGACAAGTTTGGGGCAAAGGTTGTAACAATACCTGGACTATTAATAGTGGCGTTTGCTACGTACAAAATGTCATTGTTTAATCTCAGCACCCCGAGAACTACTATTACTATGGTTGCTGCGTTAAGGGGCCTCGGCCTTGGATTTTCCATGATGCCTGTTAATACATCTGGAATGAATGCGGTACCAAGGCATCTCTATGGGAAGGCTACGGCTTTGTCAACGACAGTTCGAAGTATCGTGAGTGCAGTCGCGATTACCTTTATGTCAACAATGATTTCCAACAAATCAAGTTATAATTACGCCAGACTTGCTGAACAAATAACCCCATTTAATCAAACGTCTACCTCGGTTATCAAAGCTTTACAGGGAATTTACATGAAAGCGGGGCTATCCCAAGGAAATGCTCAAGGCAGTGCCCTTTCAACTTTGGGAAATGTAGTCTACGGCCAGGCTTATCTGGATGCCATCAATTATACAATTGGGCTTACAGTTTTCGCAGTTGTTATAGCTACCTTTTTAGTTCTCTTGATGCGTAAAAATGAAAAACCAAAGACAACTGATCCGGGTAAGAATCTTAATAAGGAGGCGGTTTCGGATGGATCAAATGTCGGAGTTGCCTCAGTCGTTGAATGATCCGACCGAGAGAGTTGTGTTCCTCTTTAAGGCTATCCAGAAGATATATAAGGATCAACTTTACAAAAAGTCTAGACAATTCGGGTTTACGGGACCTCAAATTGGTTTAATTATCGGATTGCATAAAAACCCTTTTTCAACTCTAAATGACATGAGCGAGTGGTTAGGTTTGTCGAAGAGCACGGTTTCGGGGATCGTGGATAGGTTAGTCAGGCAGGGAATTGTCATTAGAGAGGTTCCGGAGGATAATCGTCGGATTGTAAAACTATCACTATCTCCCGAATTCCAAAAGAATAATATTATTAAAGACTTTATGAACGAATTTATTACTGAAATTTTCAGAGACCTCAGTAATGAAGATTTGGATAAAATCACAATTGGTTTGGAATTGTTGTTTGAACTCGTTAAAAGGGCCGAAAAGTAAGAGAATCTTTAAGTTAATTTTTAATTTAAATGAGAAGGCTTAAATTTATCGTTGATAGGTTTAAGCCTTTTTGATTAGGACACCTTGATTTAATTTTCAGACAAAACGTTTTCATTGAAGGAAAAAAGAAAAAGGCGAAGAATTAATGCGTAATAGAGTGAAATTAAGCGAAATGAAGGGAATTATTCTATACATTCACAAGCTGAGGATTAAAAAGTCTGAAGGGGGGCAATTAGGGGTCTTCTTCATTGAGGACCCAGGTTTTTCAGGGAACATGCTAAATAGGCCATATATGGCAAAGTTTTAAAGAGGGATGTGCACAGTATGTCATTTTTTAAACGCGAAACTACCTCTAATTTGTTCGATAGTTCAGACTGTGAGAAACTATATCAATGTCTGGTTCAGAGTAATTTTACAAAACCTCTAGAGGTAGACATTCTTTCCTCAAGCCCCCTTTATCCTATAGTTGAGATCCTCAATCGTGTCATTTCAGAACGGAAGGCGGCGGCTTCAACTACGTTAGGTGAGTTGGATGGAGTAGTACAACAGCTGACGGCTATGACTTCCATTCGCCAAATGCTCATCAAAATTTCGGAGCAGACGGATCATCTAACGAACCTTGCGGCACATTCCGAGGAATTGGGGGCATCCTCCAATCATGTTGCTAATTCTGCTACCAACTCAGCAACGTTTGTGGAGGAGGC
>JAUZPJ010000284.1 GCA_030706025.1 Bacillota bacterium
AGATATTTAGCCACTTTTGTCTGGTTATTATTATGTTTTTCTAACGCTTTAATAATAAGGTGTTTCTCCAACTCTTCTAATGAGAAACCACCTTCTGTTAGGTTTATTACAGGCGTTGTGGTTTCTTCTAAACCGGCCAATATTTCCTTAGGAAAATGCCCGGGCAGAATTTCGCTGCTTTGGCAAACAATAAGAGCTCTTTCGATTGCATTCTGAAGCTCTCTGACGTTACCAGGCCAGTTATAACGAGTTAGGGTTTTCATCGCTTCAGCCGAGATCTTTCTGCTGCGGGAAGGGTCAAATTTCTCAAGGAAATGATTAACTAGAAGGGGAATATCCTCTTTTCGTGACCGAAGTGGGGGCATAATGATACGCATTACGTTTAAGCGATAATAAAGGTCCTCCCTAAAGGTTCCGTTTGAAATGGCCGTGGCAATATTTATATTAGTAGTAGCAATTATCCGCACATCTACATGGATAGTTTCAGTTCCCCCCACTCTTTCAAAACACCTTTCTTGGAGCACGCGCAGTAACTTCGCCTGCATACTAATCGGCATTTCTCCAATCTCATCTAGAAAGATCGTACCTTTATCTGCAATTTCAAAACGGCCTTTCTTTTTAGTGGTTGCACCTGTAAAGGCCCCTTTTTCATGACCAAAAAGCTCACTTTCTAGCAATTGATCCGGAAGAGCCGCGCAGTTTAACGCTACAAAAGGCTGATCAACTCGATCGCTAGCTTTATGTATTTCCACGGCGGCCACTTCTTTTCCAGTGCCACTTTCACCTGTTATTAGAACTGTTGCAGCAGTTTTGGCAACCTGTTGAATCAAGAGGTTTATCTCTTTAATAGCATCGCTCTGGCCAATAATTCGTCCATATTTCTCACCTAATTCATGACGTAAAAAATCAACCTGATTTTCTAAATCTGACAAATGTAATGCTTTCTTAACCTGTATCTTTATTTCTTCAAGCTTAAAAGGTTTTGTAATATAATCGGTAGCACCAATTTTCATAGCTTCAATTGCTGTGTCAATTGTTCCATGAGCCGTAATCATAATTACAGGAATACTGGGGTTAATTTTTTTGAGCTCTTTCAAGACCTCAATCCCATCAATGTCAGGCATCTTTAAGTCCAAAATTACCATTGAGGGATCGGATTCTTGGGCCAGGTCTATGCCTTTTAAACCTCTTGTTGCGGTAATCACTTGATAACCCTCGTGACTAAGTGCTCTATCAAGGGCCCAGCACATTCTTTCCTCATCGTCAATCACCAAAATTCTAGATGTCAAGAAGATCGCCCCTTTCAGAAAATGGTGGTGTGACTGGAAGAGTAATAATAAAGGTTGATCCTTTGTCGGGTTCGCTAGCAACATCAATAGCTCCACCATGTAATTTAATACTTTGATAGGATATCGAGAGCCCTAAACCAGTGCCTGTTTTTTTAGTTGTGTAAAAAGGATCGAAAATTCTTGACTTTTCCTCTGCCTGAATCCCCTCTCCGTTATCGGAAAATGTAATAATAACCATATCGTTAGTTTCTTTCGTCGCTATTTCCAATTTACCTCCATCCGGCATTGCTTCTGCAGCATTAACAATCATGTTTACAAAAACTTTCTTGAGCTTTTCCGTATCTGCCGAAATCTTAGAAATATTGTTATCGAGCTGTAATGCAACTTTTACATTATGCTTCCGTAACATCGCGGCAAGAAAAGAGAGGACTCCTTTAATTAGATCGTTGACTGAACACTCCTTAATAGAAACTTTGGTAGGCCGGCCAAAGTCAAGAAGTTCTTTAATTTCTCGATCCTGACGGTCCACCTGTTCGTCTATGGCCTTAGTAAATTCTTCGATGCCGCTCACTTGAGAGTATTCTTGCTTCATAAGTTCGACCAAGGTTTTAATAATTCCGATGGGGTTGCGCAATTCGTGGGCCACACCGGTCGCTAATCGCCCAAGCGCAATAAGGTGTTCTGACTGCCTAAGTTGATCTTCTAACCGTTCCTTTTCGGATAGGCTTACCGCCATTCGGTTAACCGCTTGGGCTATTTGACCCAGTTCGCCCGTCATTTCAGGTAACAAGTGATGTATATCCTTCTCCATGCTATGTAATCCCTGCTTTAAGCGATCTACCCCAGTGGTTAGATTTCGAAATATTAGAAGGGTTCCAATCATGACTAAGGCTAACACACCTAGAATGAAATAACGAAGGAGTTTCCGGAAGTACGTGCTTTCGGAAAAGAAAGGATTTAGCCGCTCCCCTACCCAAATTACAGCTACCACTTTTCCTTTTAGAACGACTGGAGAAATATACTCAACGATTTGATCATTCCAAGACCCGGAAATTCGAAAGAGTGGTTCATTACTCATCTGAGCAGCGATCAAGCCTGATTTAGTAGTGTCAAATATATCTTTCTCCCTCTGAGCTTCTTCTTCCTGAGAGAGGTTCCGGTAGTTATGCAGGAAACCTAGTACGGTAATTTTCTCAGTACTGGGAACATAAAGACCAAAACGAATGCCTGAATTCGCAGGGACCTGGGGTTCGACGACCTGAGTAAACACGTTATGAAGCATAGTTGATGAGACATCTCCTAACCCATCTAGTTGAGAATCCAAGTTTTTCGAAAATTCTTTATTAACACTTTGGACTAAGGCCTCTAGTCGCTGCTCTTTGTCTAAAAATACAACTTCATCCGTCCGAGAAGCATAAAAGATGTCATACATTAAGGCCACCAAGGGAACTAGAATGATTGCGGCGATGATAAGCACGATCTGATTGGTTAAACTATAGCCTTTAAAAAATAGTTTCCTATTCCTCAATAAAATCGCCCCCCATAAACGGCAGAATCTAAAAAATGAATTATATAATGCACTTTTTGATGAAAAGATACAATTATAAAAAAGATAGAACACTTTAAAGAAATGGAGTATGAGGAAGATAAAATACTTAAATAAGGTAATTTGAGGTGTAGTATTTGCTACACCTCTTTTTAATTCTTTTTAAGAAAAGGCGTTAATTCAGCGGATCTCAGGGATGGAACGTTGTTTGCTATATAAGAAATTATATCACAAGCGTAAGGGGGAAGATATTGGTTTGTAGACCTTACTTATGGCTAAATTCCCGGAGCTTGACAATCCTTTTTAAAGCTTTATGCAGGATCTTTTAGTTAAAAAGTTATTGAAGTTACAATATAAATATCCGGGCAAAATAGACGCAGAAAGGCGGGGATTCGAATGTCAAACTTAGCACTCAAAAGAGATTCAACATTCGTTGATAGACTGAAATTGGAGTCCGGCGAAAAGTCTTATCCGATTTGGCTTTTAGTTAATCCTAAGTTTTCCCGTGTCCGTTATGATATTTGGAATCCAATATTAGATGCAATTCAGGATAGAGTGTTTCGTAAACTTCGAAGAAGAATCGAAACTGAGAAGATTTTCATGAGAGACACTATTAGCGATATTGGCTTGGTACTTCCTAAAACTATCTATGATTGGGAGGCAGAAGTAGCTGATGAAATTGTAATATTAAGGGAAAGTGTCTTAAAATACCAGCCCAAAATGCTAATCACGTTCGGCAGCGTCACATATGAGTATATAAGGCGTCTTTTAGAAATAAAACAAATAGAAGGGCCTAAGTATTGGAGGACAGCTAACTTAGGAGATGAATTTGAACGATCAATTGCGGACTTTGATATAAATCGAACGAATATGATTCCCTTGCCTCGTCATGTCACGAGTAGTGATAAGTTCACTGACGATGGCAATAATTTTAGCTGGGATGATGGTGAACTCTATTTTCGTGATGTTGGAACGAAGATTGCAGATAGGATTATTGAAAACAAGGATAGCCTTAAAATATGGATTGAATGAGGATAAACCAATGATCGGATACCCAGAATAATTTAGAACCGAGGCCGTTGCCTCGGTTTCTTATATGTTCGTAGGGTATAAGTAAGGGGTACCAGAGGGTACCCCTTTACTTGATATAGTTAGTAGAATAAGTTTCAGATCCATAAGTTAAGTAAGGAGGATGCTCTTCACTAGGCCTTGGGGCTAGTAAAGGTTTGAGTATCCATGATGTGCT
>JAUZPJ010000285.1 GCA_030706025.1 Bacillota bacterium
AAAAAGTAAGATGTGTGTATTAAGATGGAACTCTGGATGTTTGTACCAAACATTATTAATTTGGCTTATTCCGGATATAGCAAATCCATCATGCCACCTTGCGCCTCGCTGAACTCAAGAAGAAATAACCGCATTGATAACGGCTAGCTGGCGGTCGAGTGGGGATGTTTCTAAAGAAGGCCCCTTTCGAAGGTTGGGCTGTGGTTTTTGTGGCGGGAGTGTTAATTAGCGATATCTTTAAATTGCATTTCTATTCGCTTTCATAGTTAAATTGCCACCCAATTCCAAACTTATCAGTTACAAAACCGTACAGTTTGCTCCAAAATGTTTCTTGAAGTTCCATGCCAACTGTACCGTTTTCTTTTAATTTCTTAAACATTAACTTAATCTTATCCATATCCTTACTTCCTATTATAAGGCTAATATTATTTCCGGTAACTAAAGGCATTCCGGGAGGGACATCTGAAAGCATAACCGGTGTTCCTTCTATCGTAAGAGAAGCATGCATTACCAGATTTCTAGTTTCTTCAGATAGAGGAAACCCTGGATCAGGAGGTGTATCTCCAAATAACATTATTTGAGGCTTTTCTGTATCAAAAGTTTCAGCATAAAACTCTAATGCCTCACGGCAGTTTCCATTGAAATTAATATATACTTGTACAGCCATTTCCTTCACTCCTTGGTTGCTTAAATTCTGTAGGAACTAACAATCATTACTATTAAGTTTCCCAAATAACCTTATAGAATTCAAAAAGCTTATGGAGAAATAGCCGCCTTGATAAAGCCTAGCCAGTAGTCATAAAATAAACAAAAAAGAGGTTGTAGAAGAAAAGTGATTTTTGATACTTTGTGGATAGACATTTCAATAATTGCCAGCATTATAGTAAGTTGCATATTGGCATACAGGGAGAAGGCGCTCACACTTTTGGGAGCGGTCTTTGCCTTTTTCCTAACTGTGGGGCTTTATATTTCTGGCGGTATTCCTTTTTTGGCTGCTTTGTTTGGATTCTTTATATCCTCCAGCTTTTTTACAAAATTATGGACAAGGGAGAAGAAAGACCTTGAAAAGGCTTTGTATGAAAAGGGAGGAAAAAGAGACCATATTCAGGTTCTAGCCAACGGTGGGGCTGCATTTATAATAGCAGCAGCTTATTACCTGATACCTGGAAAACAATTTTCAGTAGCTTTTTTTGTGGCAATAGCGGCATGCAATGCTGATTCATGGGCTTCGGAAATAGGTATCATGAGTAGGTCAACCCCTTTCTCCATTATAAATTTTAAGCCTGTACAAAGGGGTATGTCTGGCGGGTTAACATTTCTCGGATTGTTTGCAAGTGCTTGCGGTGCTTTGTTTATTGCCGTAATATATTTTGTATTCATGTTTGTAAGTATTCCTTTCCTTGAGTTGATAAGGGATTGTACAATTATTGCTGTGTTTGGATTCGCTGGAGCTGCTATAGACAGTGCTTTAGGCGCGGTTTTCCAACCTGCCTACGTTGACAGTGCAGGGAGGCTCACGGAAAAAAGAGCCCACGGTAAAGTGCAAAACAAGAAGGTAAAAGGCTTTAGATTTTTCAGCAATGATATGGTCAATTTCGTAAGCTCTCTAGTGGCTGCATGTCTTGCATATAGTGTTTTAATGACCCCCTGGGTATGAGCACTATAATTCCGCGGTTCAGTATAACTTCTTCGCCCAAACACACGTTGAGACCGTGGTAAGTTTGAAAACACTCACAGATTGGGAATCCGCTTGTGGTGCGGGTTGTAGGGTTTGGGGATATTCGGAATTGTGTCCAAAAGAGGCTAAATGTTTTCTAGGTCCGTTCATGGGAACATGTTCATTGCAGAAGTAACGTACTTTGGGGTAAAATGATCCCAAATCATCCCGCCGCTTGCGCCTCGCTAAGCTCAAGAAGAAATAGTCGTTTTTTAAAGCCTTAGCCAGTCGTCAAGTGGGGAGTGTTGGGTGTGGGGGATTTGGATGGCGGTCCTTTTACCCGAAGAGTAGTAGAGTGAAGGAATGAATCTAAAAGCAACAGTTTGTAGCTTAGAATTTAATCATTGACAAGAGGGGTAAATTTATGCGTGAAATGGAAAGACACTTAATGATATTTAATGTCATTGCCCCCATATATAATTGGTTTTTTACCAGACAAGTTCGTACATATCGCTCCCTCATAGTTCAAAACAAACGGCTATTTACAATTCCCAAAGCTGGTAGGGTTCTCGATTTAGGCTGCGGGACTGGAGCTTTATTATTTTGTTTAGCTGAAATGGGTTATCAGGCTGTTGGAGTGGATTTTTCTCTTTCAATGTTACGGGCAGCCAAAAAGTCAACAGCGGGAAAATTTATTGAGTTAGTACATGGGGATGTAACGCAAGGCCTAGATTTTCCAGACAAAAGTTTCGACTTGGTTCTTGCTTCCTATGTTCTTCACGGTGTTAGTTCTGGATTACGAAGGCGTTTCTATGCAGAGGCCAGTAGGCTTTCTAAAGGCCCGGTTCTTTTTCATGACTATAATAAGAACCGCCGGATACTTACAGATATAGTTGAATGGGCGGAAAGAGGAGATTATTTTGAGTTTGTACGTCATGGAGAAGATGAAATGAGAGCTTGTTTTCAGTCGGTAGAAAGAATAGATGTTGGTATCCAAACCGCTCTTTATATTTGTTCACCTATATGATGACTCTGCTGAATAACCCCGCCACTTGCGCCTTGCTAAGTTCAAGAAACCGCCTCGACAAAGCCTAGCCAGCAGTCAAGTACCGAGTCTTGCGTGTGGGGTTACCGGAGGTGACGCTTTTTGCCTGAGAGCAATTGGTGTTAGGTTCGATATTTCTGGGCCACATCTAGATAACCCAAATCGGCGGCATTCCGGGTTAGAAAAGTTGGGAGAAACAACGGAGGGAGGGAAAAGATGTATTTTTCATCCAAACGTGACACATGGATTGGTCTCCTAATATGGATTCCTATATTATACGTAGTTATTCTAACCGGACGGATATCATTAGACCAAGGTCAGTTTGATCCTATTAGTACATTAATTGTTATACCAACTGTGGCATTTATCGCATGGATTTGGTTTGGAACAGGATATCGAGTGACGGACGATGAGTTAAAGATTAAATGTGGTCCTATTCGTCAGACGATCCCTTTAAAGGAAATAACAAAAATAGAAAGTACAAGAAATCCTATATCCTCGCCAGCCCTTTCACTAGACAGGTTGGAGATTAAATACGGGGAGAGCAAAATAGCAATAATTTCTCCACAAGATAAAGAAGGATTTATCAACCTTATAATGGGAAAATGCCCAACGACGACAGTAAATGGTAATAGTGGGAAACTGGATGGTGCAAGTAAGAAAAGAACGACAATAATCATTGGAGTTGGAGCAATTATTACAGTTTTAACTCTAAGTGGTGTAGGTACACTCATTTATTTCGGTAGTAAGCCGGCCGAGTATACCATTCAGGATGGCACTTTAAAAATTAGTGGGGAATATGGGGAAGAAATTAAGCTCTCAGACATAGTTGGTATCTCGATAAAAGACCAGATTCCCGAAATTCAGCTTAAAACGAATGGTTCCGGTTTAGGAAGCAAATTGAAGGGGTATTTCAAAGTAAAGGGGATTGGACAGGCAAAATTATTTGTCGATACGCAAAAGCCTCCCTTCATTTTCATAAACGTAAAGTCCGGCTTACGGATCGTGAATACCGAAGAACCAAGCGAAACAGATCAACTTTACAATAAATTATTAGAAGATTGGAAACAGAATACTACACCAAAGTAATATTTTAGATGCAGTCCTCGCACCGCCACCCGCGCCTTGCTAAGCTCAAGAAGGAATGGCCGCCTTGATAAAGGTTATTAATTGGCGTAATGCAGTTTTTCGGTCTAAATCCATGATTTATTTTGCAAAAGTAGAACAAACCTCCACTCAAGAGATGAGGTAACTACAGGCATCAAGGAACCTAGGTTATGTATTAAGACTGCCAGAGACAAGCCCTGACAGTCTTATAATCATTTGGCAGCATTCTTTTTGTTTCGTGCTTCGGTGGCTACGGCAGTTT
>JAUZPJ010000286.1 GCA_030706025.1 Bacillota bacterium
AGAAAATACACCACCCCAACGATGACATGCAGCCAAGTGGTGTGATGTCTGAGCCAATCCATTAGCCTGGATAGCTTCTCACTGATCACATTATTTTTTCTGATCTTCATAGTTTCATCCTTACTTTTAAGCACCTAACTATTCGTATACCTAAACGCCAGAATTATCATTTTCAAACTTAAATTAAGGATTAGCATAGACTGCCAAATCCTCGTAAGTTTCTACCTCAACTCTGACACGCTCGGCACCCGAATTACTTGGAAGAACCTTCACGCTTTCTGCCACAATCGGAACCATGGGTGTGATTTTACCCTGAACCTCAGTCCTAGCAGCTTGTTCCGCTAAATGACGTGCTTCTTCAACAGAACGTTCTTGGTGTACATCATGAAGTTCTTTATAGCTTACTTTTATTACTTCGACGGGGAAACTCCAATTCCTCCAGGATAGAGAAAATGGACTTGTCACTTCTTTGTTAGCCCGCTCATACGGAGAATCTTGTGTTGTTACCATTATGACGCGAGAGCCAAATTTTATACCCCATCCTGTGGCAACTTTTCCACTTTCCTCTACTTTATCTTCGACTAAGGGGATTTGCTTCTCCGAACTGTACCACACACGCCCACGCACAAAGCCTCGGGCTGTGGACACCTGAGGAATTGAATTGGAGGTGTTAGATTTACCTTGAAGACTGGGGTTTGCGACTTGTGTGATCAACACTTGCCCGGCCCGAACTATTTCCCCTTCATGAACCTGTGGTGTCCCTTGGATCACCATAATCTCTTTGACAAGCCCGGCATGATTGGCCACGAGATTACCCGCTTCTTTAGGGATAGACGGACGAATTTTCTCTGATATTTTTATCTTAACGCTGGTTCCATTACGTTCTATACCAATCCATGCCGCGTCAGGTAATTGTTCCTGTAGTGCCTTAGCAATCTGGTTCAAATCTAAGCGTTTCGAATAGGCCCAAGTTTTAAGTCCTAATTGTTCCGCCCGTTCTAGTACATCCGAAGAAACTACGTTGCGATTTCCGGAAACGGAAATTGAAAGCACCATTTGGGATAATATGGTTAAAACTATGGCAATCAAGGCAATCCCCATCAAAAGGCCTTTTCTGCGCCACCAGCGTGCTGCAACAAAAGGCCAGCCATACTTTGCTACAATATGGATACGTGTATGAGTTTGCCTTGCAGCCTTCCTCAAACGTCGAAAATCTGATAGTTTAATTTGCGCCCGCATTCCTCGTTCCGATTTTTGAGTATGGTAAAGTACCACACCATCTTTCAAGGCTTTATTAAGAAAGCGGGGCAACTGTTCTCCTCTGGCTAAAAAGAAGACCCTCCCCTGCCAAAACACCCTTAACCATTCAAACATTACTTAATTTCCCCTCCTTCAAAGGTCAAGGATACTACTTCCCCTTCGATCCGTAATTCCGTTGGCAAGAGAACCTTAAGAACAAGCCCCTTTCCCGTAATACAGACATTTCCCTCAGCCGTCTCCAACCGAATTTCTTGATCAGAGAAATTAAGAATGCTTATATAATTTTCGACCAAAATTTGCAGCTTTCCGGTTATCGTAATTTTAGGACCTTCTCCCGCCACATCCGGCGGAAAATCCAAAATATCGCCGACACTTGTTTGAATCTTTTTAAACATGATAAAAGCCCCTCCCTTCAATTGATATTTATGAAGGGAAGAGCCAGAATAGTCCAAGCCTTAATAACAAAAGGCTTGACGATTTGCAATACGTCAAGCCTTTTATCGATGTGTGTTTACCGATTTCCTTTATGCCCCAAGCATTTCCCGTACAATTTGATTGACAAGTTTGCCATCAGCACGGCCTTTCGTCTTAGGAGATAACGCCCCCATAACCTTCCCGAGGTCCTTAGGACTCTGAGCTCCTAACGCGGCGATCATCTCTTGAACTAGCTGGCGAATTTCCCCTTCGGAAAGCTGTTGAGGAAGGTAATCCATTAGAATAGCCATTTCCTCTTCCAAGGCTTTTACCGTTTCGGGGCGATCCGCTTGTTTGAACTCCTCAAGCGCATCCCGCCGCTGTTTCATTTCACGTGCTAATACTTCGACAACTTGATCATCGTTGAATTCAATTTTCTTATCAATCTCAGCATTTTTTATAGCAGCCCTGACCATTCGGATGACGGAAAGTCTTACCTTCCCCTCCTCTTTGGCCTTCATGGCAACCTTCATATCCTCAACGAGGCGATCTTTCAGGGTCAATTCGAGACACTCCTTACTTGAACTTGCGTTTACGTGCAGCTTCAGACTTTTTCTTTCTTCTCACACTTGGTTTTTCATACGCCTCGTGCTTACGAGCTTCTGCACTAACCCCTGCCTTTTGACAAGTACGCTTGAACCGGCGGAGTGCGGCATCAAGGGATTCGTTTTTACCAACTTTGACTTCACTCATTGTCTTATCCCTCCCTCCACTGGATCATCACAAATATACCTTATTATTATAATGGATGAAGTAGGTGGCGTCAAGTAGAGGCACTTGATGATTTACCCCTACAGGATTTGCACTGTAATCATCCAATCTCAGCATTGAGTGCCTTTCCTCCGAGCAAGTGAAAATGTAGGTGTCCGACGACTTGGCCTCCGTCTGCCCCAGTATTCGTGACCACTCTATAACCCGAATCAGCAACGTTCAGTTCACTCGCTAAGCGACGAATTACCCCGAAAAGATGGGCAATTAAAGGTTCCTGTTCCGGCGTTACGTCGTTGAGACTGCGCAAATGGAGTTTTGGAATAACAAGCAAATGTACTGGTGCTAACGGGTGAATATCTTTAAAAGCGATAACTTGATCGTCTTCATACACCATTTCACTGGGGATCTTCCCTTGGGCAATTTGACAAAAGATACAATCTGACATTGGCATTTTTAATTCCTCCTTTATTCTATTAATCGAAGCGTTAATTTGTTAATCAATCCAAAAAAGTTTTAAGTTCAAATGCCGGCAGGTGCAACATCACGCATCGACACTTAGGTTCGCATTACATAGGCTTCTTCCAAGATAACCGTTTCACATTGCCGAGAAGTCCAAGTCCTTCCTTCACGGGCAGGTATTTGAACCTGAATATAATTTGGTGTATGCCCAATGGCACACCCTTGTGCATCAACTCTTTCGATAAGCACTTCCACGGGTTTTCCGATAAACTGACGAACAAAGGCGTCCTGACTAATGCGTGCAACGTCTAATAGCTCTTTTACCCGCTGTTCCTTTAGTTTCTTCGTAACTTGATCAGAATAACCAGCAGCAGGAGTCCCATTGCGTTTGGAATAAGGAAATACATGAATTCCAGAAAAACCGCAGGATTTCACAAAATCGATCGTAGAGGCATGATCTTCTTCAGTTTCTCCCGGAAAGCCTGCAATTATATCCGTTGTGACAGCCAGATCAGAAATTTGCCTGTGTAGTCTCTCTAATAGCTCTCTGTATTCCTTTAATTTGTAAGGTCGTTTCATGCGAGCTAAAACCTTATCGCTTCCGCTCTGTAACGGAATATGTAAGTGCGGACAAACTTTATCTGAAGAGACGATACTTTCGATCAACTCAGGCGTATATTCCATCGGTTCAATAGAGCTCAGACGCAGACGGCGCAGCTCGGGTAATTTTACCAACTCCCGCACCAAACGGGCCAAGTTCCATTCTTGCCCTAAATCCTGTCCATAAAACCCGGTATGAATCCCAGTCAAAACGAGTTCAGGATATCCAGCTTCAACCAGTCGACGGGCCTCCGAAATTGCATTTTCCGGGAGGCGGCTTCGCAAAGGTCCTCTAGCATACGGAATAATGCAATAAGTGCAGAATTGATTGCACCCTTCCTGAATCTTAAGAAATGCCCTTGTTCTGTGTTCTTGACGGAGTTGCGGAAGCTCCTCAAACTCCTCAGCTTCCCAAATCCCGTGTACAGCGTTCTGAGGATTGCGCTCAGTTTTGACTCGTTCAATCCAATCCAGAATCTTCATTCGATCTTGGTTTCCAAGAACCAGATCAACTCCTTCAATATCAAGGACCTCTCCTGGAGCAGTCTGGGCGTAACAACCCAT
>JAUZPJ010000287.1 GCA_030706025.1 Bacillota bacterium
ATATGCAGTTGAATTTCTGTCATTAAGCATGGCGAGCCATAACTCATCATCTTTAATAAGCTCTGCTGCGAAGGCTTCTCGCAATACCGATTTTGGAGAGTTTAACCCAATTAACCCCTCATCTTCAAAGACTGCTTTTAGGGTTTTCCATGCAAGCTCAAAGGTAAACTCAAAACGCTTTATCACCCCATCTCTTAACAGATCATCAGTTTCATTATATTTGGCGATCCCTTCATTTAATCGAGAAAGTGCATTTTTAAAATCATTGATCTTTATGTGGGGCTCGCTCATATAGAGATACTCCTTCTTTCTTGATATTCTCCAATAGTATAGGATCAATGTTTTCATTGATGAATATGGTGTCTATTTTCAAGAGAGTATCAAGGTCATCAAAGTTACTGGTCACGCGCCCTCTGCAATTAAACTCCGGCAAAAGAAAAATTGCCAGATCGATATCGCTCGCTGGCTTATGGTCACCCCTTGCACGTGACCCGAAAAGAACGATCTTCTCAATGGCATAGCTTCGACCAATTTCTCGAATACTTTGAATTAATCCCACGTCTAGATCAAAAGCCATTCATGCCCCCCCTAGAATGCTGAACAAACTAACCTTTATAAGAAACAGCTCAACCATATTGTACCAATAATATGGTTGCTAATAAAGCCCCTTAATATGTGATTAGGCTTTTAAAAATAATCCACAGCTCCGACCCTTCTCCTGAACTGATAAATTCAACATGTTGACATTCACACCTCCCATACATGGGTAAATTCTTTACTCCTTGGAGTCCGATAACACGTGCTATGGCAAGTTGAAAATCACTATGGCTACCATCAGCTCGGGGTTCGGCAAACTTCGGGAAGTACCAGTTCCCGACCGAGCGGGGACCGCGAGGCGAGTACGATCTTACCAATCAATCAATTTCTGATTTCTCTTACCGTTTGGCCTAAAATCATCACCTTTCCTTCAAGTTCCATCGAGCAAAGTAATGAAAGTAGTGTCTTAGAATCCCCGTCAAATATATCAAGCAAATCTCTAACAAATACAGGAATCTCAGGGTTAATACGCAGTCGTTCGAATATCAATCGTTCCTGTGGAGAAAACAAAGACATTGATACTTCTTTTTCGTGACTTTTACGAGTGATATTATGCTGGGACGGTTGAACCGATGTGTCGATATCCGCAAATTGTCGTTGTGGCTGCGCACCGACTAGGCTCACGAGCTGTTTCGGTTCTAGATAGACCTCTGCCCCTTTTGCGAGCAAACGATTTGTCCCAAAACTCTCCGGTGAGTAAATACTATTTGGCACAGCATATACTCTCCGTTTTTGTTCCATCGCATAGCCTGCCGTGATGAGAGCGCCACTTCGCTCTGCCGCCTCCACCACTAGCAGTTTGTCTATCCAGGCGCTGAGAAGGCAATTCCGCAAGGGGAAATACTCCTGTCTAGGACGTGTACCAGGGGGATAGGGAGAAATCACGGCTCCGCTTTCATGAATCTCATCCATGAGTAAGCGATGTTCGGGCGGATAACAGATATCTGGTCCATTGGCAATAAAGGCCAGGGTATACCCACCTTCCTTTAAGCAAGCCGTATGAGTGTAACTGTCAATTCCTTTTGCCAAACCACTGACCACCGTTATCCCTTGCTGAGCCAAGAAGGCTGCCGCCTCCGCAGCGACTTGTTTCCCGTAGGCAGTGCAGCGTCGGCTTCCGACAATCCCCACACTTGCCTGTGGAGGACGGAGGTTACCTTTGTAATAAAGGACCGCAGGTTGGTTTGGGAAGTCATTGACACCTGGCGGGTAAAGAGGGTCAAAGAAGGACAGAAGCTTAATCTCTTGCTGTTGCATCACTTCTTCTGTCCGTTTGGCCCTATCCAACGATCGACTTGCCAAGATCGTTTCCGCAACCTGACAACGCAGACCCCGGATAGCCTTCAACTCTTCTTGTGACGCTGTATAGACCGCCTGGGGTGACCCAAATTCCTTCACCAAATTTCTTAGGGTTACTGGACCGACTCCTTTAAGCGCCGTAAGCCAAAGCCAATAAATATCCACCCTGCACACCCTCCCCGCTAGACGACAAGCATACCACTGCGATCCTTATCCATATCTCTTGCCATCAGTGCAGCACTGACATCCTGTTTGCGGATATGTTCTGAAGCTTCTAGGTCAGCAAAGGTCCGAGCTATTTTTAGGAACTTATTATAGGTTCTGGCACTGTACTGAAACTTTTCAAACGCCAGACTCAAAAGTCGGGTACTTTCCGAATCCAAGCTGCAAAACTCTTTGATCATCGCCTCGTTCATTTGGGCATTTGAATTTATGTAAGGCACTCCCTCAAACCTCATCTGTTGAATTTCCCGAGCCTTTTGGACGCGCTCCCGAAGATCTGCCGAACGCGGTCCATTGTCTTGGTCAGAAAGATTCAGAAAACCGACCGGCTGAACATACTTATGAACTTCAATCCTGTCTAAAATGGGCCCAGACAGTTTTTGCCGATATTTAACCACTTCATAATCCGTACAGCGGCATCGAGCTTGCCCATAATATCCGCATGGGCAGGGATTCATCGCTGAAACAAGCATAAAATTGGCCGGAAAGGTACCCGTGCTCTTAACTCTAGATACCGTGACAACTTTATCTTCCATCGGCTGCCGAAGTGCATCTAATGACTTTTTGTTAAATTCTGCGATCTCGTCTAAAAACAACACCCCATTATGAGCAAGCGATATTTCACCCGGCACGACCGGGCTTCCCCCTCCAACCAGTGAATTAGTTGAGGCGTTGTGATGAGGTGAGCGAAACGGTCTATTTTTGATCAGGTAGCCACTGTCTCGCAAATGACCCGTAACGCTGTAGATCCTCGTAATCTCAAGAGCTTCTTCTTCGCTCAATTCTGGCATGATCGTAGGAATTCGCTTAGCAATCATTGATTTACCACAACCTGGCGGCCCAATCATCAGGATATTGTGACCACCCGCAACTGCAGCTACAATATATTCAATAAGCACCTCTTGTCCACGCACGTCAAAAAAGTCTAACCCATCTTTCTCAGAGGGTGCCCGATCGGTCATGCTTAACACGGGGGACTGATATTCAAGCAATCCTTGAAGGTAATTAACTACCTCAACTAAGGTTCTAAACGCATAAACTTCAATTCCCTTAACAAGAACTGCCTCCCCATAATTTTCGATGGGTACCATAAGCTTTTTTATTCCACTCTCTCTTGCCGCAATCGCCATTGGCAGTACGCCACTAACTGGTCGAAGCTCCGCATTCAGTGAAAGCTCACCGATGAACGCAATCTCCAGCAGGTCCTCCTTTATTGCAAGCATTTGACCTGCCTCATGTAAAAGACTGACAGCCATTGCCAGATCAAAATGCGATCCACTCTTTTTTACTCCACTGGGGGCTAGGTTGATCACGACCTTTAGCCTGGGAAACTCGAAACTGCCACAGCTAAGTGCTGCCTCCAATCGATGAGCCGCCTCTTTAACCGCCGTATCCCCCATGCCCACAATATTCACCGAGGGCTGCCCGTGAAGTGTGACCGTTTCCACGATGACCGAATAGGCATCGACTCCATCTAAAGCAAATGAATTTACAACCGTCGCCATTGATTGAACCTCCCAGCATTTCGCCGTTTTGCGGTCTGCAGTTGAGCTTAAACGTTCATATTGACTCTCTGATAGTTTCAATCTTTAACTATTCGCTCTATTTAGCCGTTTTCCTACTTCCTTTCCATAATTTTCATGGTCTTATCCGCGCCTTATTGCGTATTTTCGCTAGAATAACAAAAGAGCCACCGTCTTACGGAAAGCCCTTACTATTCTAAAACACATATTACATCGTTGATAACGCCATCTTCCACAAACCTTTGATATTTCAACCTCTTGGGATCCTTAAAATAGCCCAATATCTTATGGGTATCCGCCAATGAATTCTCTATATCCTCTTGAACGTAACTCTGATAACTACTCCAGCTATACTCCTGAGGTCTTTCCACCATCTCTGCCTTCACTGGATTAAGATGAATATAGCGGCTGACTTCAAGGTAATA
>JAUZPJ010000288.1 GCA_030706025.1 Bacillota bacterium
AAGGCAAAGTTGGAATGTAACCATGAAGGAGGGCATAAGTAATGGCAGAGAATGTTGAAAAAACTAAAAAAGTGAAAATACCTCGTCATGAGATGCCCTGCCAAGCTCCAGAAGTTCGGGCACATAATTTTGAAGAAGTAGCACTGGGCTATACACAAGAAGATGCCATCGAGGAAGCACAACGATGCTTACAATGTAAAAATCCCAAATGTATGACGGGATGTCCCGTATCAGTTCTTATTCCTGATTTCGTTAAACAGATAGCTTTAGGGGATTTTCAAGAAGCAGCCAAGGTTCTTAAGATCAAGAATTCCCTTCCTGCCGTTTGTGGTCGGGTTTGCCCTCAAGAATCTCAATGTGAAAGCAAATGCATTGTGGGGATTAAGGGAGAGCCAGTGGCGATTGGTCGTCTCGAGCGCTTTGCAGCTGACTTTGGCATGAAAGCAGAGAAAGCAGAGTTTGAAAAACCAGAGCCCAGCGGTAAACGTGTTGCGATCATTGGGGCGGGGCCATCAGGGTTGGCATGCGCAGGAGATTTAGCAAAGGCTGGGCATGCTGTGACCATTTTTGAAGCACTCCACGTCGCAGGGGGCGTGCTAATGTATGGTATACCGCAGTTCCGTTTACCGAAGGAAATCGTGCAGAAGGAAATTACAAACCTCAAAGAAATGGGAGTTGAAATCCTTACCAATCAAGTGGTTGGTAAAGTTACGTCTGTTGATGAACTTATGGAAAACGGCTATGATTCCGTATTCATTGGCACAGGAGCTGGACTTCCTTACTTCATGGATATTCCTGGGGAAAATCTAAATGGGGTGTATTCCGCAAACGAATTCTTGACCCGTACTAATTTGATGAAGGGATATAAGTTCCCTGAGTATGCAACCCCTGTAAAAGTCGGGAAAAATGTTGCTGTACTCGGTGCGGGGAATGTTGCTATGGATTCCGCGCGTACGGCTTTACGTTTGGGCGCTGAAAATGTTTACATTATTTATCGTCGTTCTCGCGATGAGATGCCCGCCCGGAAAGAAGAGCTGGAACATGCTGAAGAAGAGGGAATTCAATTCCGTCTGTTAACGAATCCTGTTTCCATTGAAGGGGATGAGCGTGGCTGGGTTAAGAGCTTGACTTGCTTACGCTATGAACTCGGAGAGCCTGATGCTTCTGGACGACGTGCGCCAGTTGCGATTCCTGGATCAGAATTCGATATTCCGATGGACACAGTGGTCGTGGCGATTGGACAAGGACCGAATCCCTTGGTAACAACGTCTACTCCTGGTTTGGAACTGAATAAACGCGGTAATATCGTCGCGGATCCTGAAACATTGCTGACTTCTAAACCTGGTGTTTTTGCTGGTGGGGATATCGTTACCGGTGCCGCTACAGTTATTTTGGCTATGGGCGCCGGGAAAAAGGCTGCTGCCGGGATTGACCAGTATCTTAAAACCAAGTAAACGTTTCATATAAGTTGAACATTATCTGAAGTGGGGTATATACCCTACTTCAGTTTAGTAAGGCCTAATTTATCTACAGAAGTAAGAATCTTAGCAATTAAAAAAGGAGTGTGTCAATTGGCTCAGTTATTAGATGGTAAAGCGGTCTCGAAAGTACTTAAAGAAGAAATTCGTGAAGAAATTGCACAATGGAAAGAAAAAGGCGTACAACCGAAGCTAGCGGTGATATTGGTCGGCGATGACCCAGCTTCAGTGGTATATGCACGGTCAAAGCAGAAGGTCTGCGAGGGTATAGGTATGGCCTTTGAACTCTTCACGATGCCCGGATCGACACCTGAGGCTGATGTTTTGGCTCAGATTGAGAGCCTTAATAATGATCAAGCAGTTCACGGAATTATGATTGAGCTTCCGCTTCCTAAAGGGATTAGCAAAGAAAAAGTAATGTCTGCAGTACGCCCCGATAAGGATGTAGACGGAGTTCATCCTATCAATCGTGGATATATTTTAAGCGGCGAAGAAGGGCTTTTCCCTGCTACTCCTCAAAGCTGTATTGAATTGCTTTTACGCTGTGGTGTACAGATTGCTGGTAAACATGTTGTTATTGTGGGCAGGGGAGAAACTGTTGGTAAACCCTTAGTTTTCTTGATTCTTAAACATAATGCTACTGTGACAATTTGTCACTCTAAAACACCGGATTTAGGAGCGTTCACACGTCAAGCTGATATTTTGATCGCAGCCGTGGGCCGCGCTAAGTTAATCAAAAAGGATATGGTCAAAGCGGGAGCGATTGTCGTTGATGCGGGTATTAATGAAACTCCAGAGGGAATTTGTGGAGATGTAGATTTCCAAGCCGTTCAAGAAGTGGCAGAGTTGATTTCTCCCGTTCCGGGCGGCGTAGGTTCTTTAACAACAGCATTGATTATGCGTAATGTTTTGAAGGGGATCGTTCTTCAAGGGGGTACCCGATAATGGAGAATCAAATTTGGACATGGACAACGGAAGAGTTCCTTAAAGTGTCTGCGAGCGCTTCACCGACACCTGGTGGAGGCAGTGTATCGGCTTTTGTAGGAGCACAAGCCGCATCAATGGTTTGCATGGTAGCTAACCTTACAATTGGGAAGGAAAAATATAAAGACGTTGAACCTCAAGTCAAAGAAATTTTGGCTCAAGGTGAAGCGTTATTGAACGATCTAAAAGTTGGCTTGAGTAACGATATTGCTGAATTCTCGAACTTTATGGCTGTACTCAAACTGCCAAAAGGTACTGATGAGGAAAAAGCTGCGCGTGCTTCCAAAATGCAAGAGGTTTTAGTTTCAGCAACGGATACTCCATTTGGAATTGCCCAGAATTGCTTTAAAGTTCTTCAACTCGCCCAAGAACTTGCTCCAATCGGCAACAAGGGGGCTATCAGTGATGTTGGTGTAGCTGCTTATTTAGCGGAGGGTGCACTGAAATCTGCGATGTTTAGCGTGGATATCAACCTTCCTCAGATCAAAGATCAAACATATCAAGAACGGGTAAAAGCTGAACGAGCAAGAATGTTTGAAGAAGCCGCGAAGATTTGTGCAGAAACGGTAGCTGTTGTTCAAAGTCGCCTGTAGTCTAAATGTCTAAGTTCGATGCACTATGTATCCTGTACGAAGACACGAGTTATAGGCTGTTATTGATCTGATATTCGATATTGGAAACATAGTTTAGCTAAAAATTTGTTATAGTGGCTACATGTTCGAACTTCGGATCTCGAACATCGTGCCTCGATTTGGGGGTGAGGGATTATTTCCTTACCTCTTGTTTTTTTGTTATGATAGGTTAGAGGTGAAATTTGTGCCAAAAATATGGACAGTTTCCGAGGTTGTCGGGCAAATCTCTCAAGTTCTACAGGAACGAACAGATTTGCAAAATTGTTGGATCAGTGGCGAACTCTCGAACTTTAAAAATCATCGTGCTTCCGGGCATTGGTATTTTACGTTTAAAGATGAATCTTCTAGTCTTAAAGGAGTCATGTTCAAAAGCCGATCAGAGCGTGTTCGATTTATTCCAACAGATGGAATGAAAGTCATAATTCGAGGAAATATCCGTATGTACG
The DNA here is from genome assembly GCA_030706025.1 of Bacillota bacterium. Classification (GTDB taxonomy): domain Bacteria; phylum Bacillota; class Desulfitobacteriia; order Desulfitobacteriales; family Desulfitobacteriaceae; genus Desulfosporosinus. The sequence continues at coordinate 3,541 of JAUZPJ010000288.1, forward strand.
AGCGGGAGGGATCGATTCAATTTTATGCTGAAGAGATGGAACCTAGTGGGCTCGGACAGCTCTATTTAGCGTTTGAGCAACTCAAAAAGAAGCTTGAAGCGGAAGGACTTTTTGATCCTGCGCGCAAAAAGGAAATTCCCCGCATTCCTAAGCGAGTTGGTATTGTAACAAGTCCAACTGGAGCAGCAATTCGGGATATTATTAACATCATGGGTCGCCGGCATCCCGGAATGTCGTGGATCTTGGCACCCGCCTCGGTTCAAGGAGAAGCAGCGCCGCGTGAAGTAGCTGAGGCAATCGCTCGCCTAAATCGTTATGGGAACGTTGACGTGCTAATTGTCGGTCGGGGTGGAGGATCCTTAGAAGAGTTGTGGGCTTTTAATACTGAAGTAGTGGCACGAGCTATTTCAGAGTCTCATATTCCGGTCATTTCGGCTGTGGGTCATGAAACCGATGTGACAATCGCGGATTTTGTAGCAGATTTGCGTGCACCGACCCCTTCGGCAGCTGCGGAACTTGCAGT
>JAUZPJ010000289.1 GCA_030706025.1 Bacillota bacterium
AAAGCCGTGATAACCATAATAGAGGCAAATCCAAGGAATAACTTCGTCTTGAGTCTCATGTTCCGTCTCCTTTCGTCAGAATTGAGGTTACTAATAAATTAATGGTTAATAAAACCAAAGAATCGCTCCAATGACCTGTGTAAATACAGTTAATGAAATGATTCAACATTCAATGCACTATATCCTTCGGGAAATATGTCGTATAATGAAAAATATACCAACACTTCAATAAACTTTAATTGCACCTCGTTTTAACTTTTGCCTTTTATTCTTGGGTCGTTAAAAGGGATTACCATTTTTCCAACGAATTATTTTTATGTTGCTTCTAATTTTTTAACGTTACAAATTGAAAGGGCACACTATGTCTAAGAACAATATTGAAAGTTTTATTGATCCTAAATATCTAGAGGAAGTGCTTGGTAACTTCTCCAAAGCGACAGGTTTACACATTGAAGCCGTTAATCGAAAAGGCGAAACGCTTGCAATACTTGGAAACAAACATAGAAGTGATTTTTGTGAGTTTATGCGCAGTACTAGTAAAGGTGAAAAGAAATGTTTAGCTTCTTATAAAGATGCGGCCTTAGAAGCATCAAAATGGAATGAGCCTTATTTCTTCCGTTGCCATGCCGGAATCGTTATATGGGCAGTTCCAATAATACTAGATAATATATTTTTAGGCTGTATTATCTGTGGACAAGTATTATTGTGGAAACCAGACGAATTTTTTCTTCGGGAGTTAAAAAGGGGAAGTAAGGATCTTGACTTTGATATTTTGCAAGAAAAAGTCCTAAGTCTTTCCATATGCTCTCCTGAGCAGTCCCAAGCTGCAGCAGATATGCTTTTTGTTGTTGTAAATCATATCGTCAAGAGAAATATCCATATATTAGAGGAAGAAAATGCTTACCGTTTAGAAAGCCTAAAAATAAAGGCTGATCTAGAAAATAGAAAGAAGAAAAAAAGTAACATCGAGTTTACGGATTACGGGACATATTTAAAAAAAGAAAGACGTTTTCTAAGTTATATACGTCTTGGTGATAAAACTAGATGTGAAAGTTATCTAAAGAATTTATTAACCGACCTCTTTACCAAGACGGCCGGAGATAGAGACACGATAAAAATACGAATTCTTGAATTGGCCTCACTGTCATCAAGGGCCGCTGTCGAAGGAGGTGCCGATGCGGAACAAGTCATGGCAATACTTAAGGATTTTAATGATGAAGTCAACCGCATTGAACGAGTCGAAGAATTTTTTGTTAAAGTTCATAAAGTCATCGCAAAATTCCTAGATGGAATTTTTAATCTTGCAAATAAGAAACATCTTAGCTTAGTCAAAAATGCCCGCAATTATATTATTGAAAATTACCATAAGCCCATTACAATTAAAGCGACTGCTGATCATCTTTTTATCAGCCCTTCCCATTTGTCTCGCTTATTCCGGTTAGAATTAGATTGTACCTTTAACGATTACCTTACGAGAGTACGTGTCGAAAAAGCAGTAGAGCTTTTAAAGAAACCCGAGTTTAGCGTTGAACAAGTTTCTAAATCAGTAGGTTTTCAAAGCCAAAGTTACTTTGCCGAAATATTCCGGAAATACATTGGAGTGACTCCTTTGATCTACAAGAACAGCTTATTTTAGGGGTGATTTTAATTGATATTCGACGAAATCATTCATTCGATTGCAGAAGGTGAATCCGAAGAAACGCTTGAATTAACGAAACAAGCTCTTGCACAAGGATATTCTGCTAATTCCATTCTTGAAAAAGGACTTATTACAGGGATAAACATCGTAGCGGAAAAATACCGCCATGAAAAGGTTAATGTTCCGGAAGTATTGATGGCTACTCATTCAATGCATGCAGGGATATCTGTCATTGAACCGATCTTGACTGCACCTACTAAAAAGGGGCTCGGCAAAATCGTCGTAGGTACAGTTGCAGGCGATTTACACGATATTGGCCTTGGCATTGTAAAGGCCATGGCTATGTCTGCCGGTGCTAGTGTTATAGATCTTGGCGTCAATGTATCTCCAAAGAAATTTGCTCGTGCTGTTCGTAAGGAAAAACCTGATATCTTAATGATCTCGGCTTTGTTGACCACGACAATGTCCGTTATGAAAGATGTGATACGAGAACTTGAAGCTCAGGGATTACGTAACGATGTTAAAATTTTTGTTGGAGGAGCACCAATAACAGATGCCTTTGCCAAGGAAATCGGCGCAGATTATACGTTTGAAGATGCCTTTCAACTTCGAGATTTCTTAAAGGAAAACTTAAGCAAACTACTAGGTTCCAAACGATAAGCCTAAAAATTCGAGAGCCCTTCACGACGTTATAAACTGAACTTTGATATAACGTCGTGAAGGGCTCTTAGTTTTGAAGTTGTAGTTTCCATCGCAAGACCTATTCTCCGATTAATTCGTTCTTTCTAGGTACATGCTTTTCATTAAATTACTAGTAAACGCCTTATTGCCTCCGAGTTCAACATGCTTTACCTTAGTAGCCAGTTCTACAGCATCCTGGAATATGGTCCGATTTAGTAGTGCCCTCATCGCTCCCACATGCGCTGCATTACCCGCTGTCTTTACCTTTTCCGGATTAATGTTTGGGACTAGACCTATTTCCAAAATACTACGTGCATTTAAATAGGAAGCAAACGTTCCTGCTAAAACGATGGAGTCAAGGTCTTGGATCGAAATCCCTACCATCTCCACAAGGGTTTTGATACCGGCACAAACAGCACCTTTAGCCAGCTGTAATTCGCCAATATCTCCTTGGTTCAAAAAAACGTCGGTTTCGTCTTTCTCTCCATAAGAAAGTACGAATTCTCGGCCAGCTTTTCCATCGGATCTGATCCGGTCCCGGAGCCGCTGTGGGAGAGAACACCCTTCTTTTTCCGGATCAACTATTTTTCCCCGTTTATTGATAATCCCCGCTAATTTCATTTGCTCTATTCCCTCGACAAGACCCGACCCGCAAATCCCGCTTGCTTTTTGACCACCAATAACCTTAATCTCTACTCCGTCCTCTGAAATCGTTATTGCCTCGATAGCTCCAGGTTTAGCCCTCATCCCATGCGTTATGCGGGCTCCCTCAAATGCCGGCCCAGCCGCGGTAGAACAGGCCATCATTACCTGGGAGGTTTTTAGAAACAATTCGCAGTTAGTTCCTAAATCGATTAGAAGATGGTTTCCTTCTCCTAGGACTTCAGGTGCTCCTATCACTGCTCCAACTGTGTCGCCGCCTACAAAGCTGCCTATATTGGGAAACGTTATGATTCTACCCTCTGGATTTATTTCTATGCCAAGATCAGAAGCGCTCAATTCAAAGAAATTATTCAACACAGAAACGTAGGGTGCCACTGCCAAATTAGAGGTGTCTAGGCCTAAAAACAAATGGTTCATCGTGGTATTAGATACAACGGTCATTTTATAAATACTATCTGCGGAAATACCACTTTCTTTAATAAGTTGATTTATCAAACGATTAACAGTGTGTTTCACAGTATCTTTAAGACGAAGTCGTTTTTCCCTGCTCTCATTTGCATAGGATATCCGTGAGATAACATCTGCTCCATAAGCTGTTTGATCATTTTCATGGGAAACAACCCTAATAAGTTGAGCACTATTAAGATCGACTAGGCTAACTGCCACACTTGTCGTGCCAATATCCACTGCAACCCCATAAAGTGCTAAAGTGGTATCCCCCATTTCAACGTCTAAAACCTGATTATCCCACAATGTAACCGTCACGACGAAATCCCCAGCCCGCAAAATGCTGGGCAGCTTTTCTAGGGCGAGCATCTTAATACTCACTGTCTCAACATCAAGAATTTTTACTAATTCATCGTGTAAACGGTTCCAATCCCCTCGTTCATCTTGGAGTGACGGTTTAGATACTTGAACCTTCACTTTCTGAACTCCATGATCGAGATTTACTTGAAGCATATCACGGAGTACTGCCTCTTTGCGATCATAGACCTCAGCAATAACTAGTTCGATCTCCATTCCTTCTTCTGCTTTGACACCACAAGAAAGGCGAAATCCCGCTTCGATTTCTTGGCTTGT
>JAUZPJ010000029.1 GCA_030706025.1 Bacillota bacterium
GTGAAAGCAGCACTTCTGGCCTTGACGGATCGAGGGATGATCACTGCCCAGCGCATCAGGGATGAACTTCCGCTCACTGTTCAACCGGAGTTTTTTATTCACGAAAAGTCATTGAGTCTTAACACGAAACCTCAAGAAGAGCGGAAAAAAACAAATTTTCAAGAAAAACTACATTTGTTTAAGCGTTTAGGAGATGTAGTCCCGAGCCTATGGAAAGAGTATTCTGTTCTTATCTTTGTTATGGCTACAGGAATTGTGGTGCGCCAAATTGCTCCCTTAATTGACCGTAAAGATCGAGATCCGGCTGTACTGGTTTTAGACGAAGAAGGAAAATTTATTATCCCTTTGCTTTCTGGGCATTTGGGTGGTGCAAATTCTTGGGCAAATGAGATCGCCTGTCACATTGGAGCTCAAGCGATTATCACAACGGCCACGGACGGGCGAGGATTGGTCGCGCCAGATGAGTACGCCCGCAGGTATGGCTGGAAAGTGGATCCGATTAACCATTTACCAATGGTTAACCGCTTACTTCTGGAACGAGGATTTCTTAACGTCTGGACAAGTTACCCGCTGAAACCTGAACACACTTGGATGGAGGATATCCATTATCGTTTCGTGTCGAAAAACGAGAAGAATAAAGCAAACGTTATCTTAGATGCTTTTCCAAGCATGGATGCGAAAGAGGATTGCCTTTTCTTGGTACCGCCCATTTTAAGTGTAGGGGTTGGGTGCCGCCGCGGAGTTTCTACTCAAACAATTTTGGCGAGGATCACGGAGGCAGTAGAACAGATTGGAGCCACACCTAAGGCAATTTCAGGGATTTATAGTATTGACCTTAAAACAGATGAATTAGGACTGATTGAAGCAGCGAAGCATCTTAGGGTTCCGTTTCGAACCTTTCGGGCCGATGAGTTGCAAGCAGTCAATGAACAGGAACGTTTAAGTCGATCAAACTTTGTAAATGAAAAGATTGGAGTGGACGGAGTATGCGAAGCAGCGAGTTTACTGGGAGCACACATGGGGCGGCTAATTCTGCCGAAGATCAAGGGGCAGGGAGTCACAGTGGCAATCAGTATGGAAAACTATTTGTCGTAGGCCTTGGACCGGGGGATCCTGACCACATGACCGCAAGGGTTCAGTCGGTGTTAAATGAAGTTAAATTTATCGTTGGGTATAAGACCTACATAAATCTTATCCGACCGTTTTTAACGCATCAGGAAATTGTGGCTACCGGTATGCGTCAAGAGATTGACCGCTGCCGCGAGGCTATTCGTTTAGCAGCCGAAGGCCACAAGGTTGCCATTGTGAGCAGCGGAGATGCTGGAGTCTACGGCATGGCTGGAATTATTATTGAATGTTTGGAGCAAGAGGGACTTATTAATCTACCCTTGGAAATCATTCCAGGGGTCACGGCAGCCTCTGCCTCTGCATCAATGCTCGGCGCTCCACTGATGCATGATTTTGCCGTGATTAGTTTAAGTGATCTCTTAACCCCTTGGGAAGTCATCGAGAAACGGGTCCGCTTGGCGGCTGAAGCCGATTTCATCTTTGCCATTTATAACCCAAAAAGTAACGGTCGTCCCCAACACATCGAGACAGTACGCAAAATGGTGCTGGATTTCAGAAGCCCTGATACGCCCGTCGGTCTTGTACGAGAAGCGTTGCGAGGTGAGGAATCAAGTGTACAGATAACTACCCTTGAAGATTTCACAAATCATCCCATTGACATGTTAACCACCGTCATTATTGGGAATTCTCAAACTCGTATTGTTGGCCCTTATATGGTAACACCAAGAGGGTATAAGCTGTGAGGCTCTTGGTCTTAGCCGGAACAGAAGATGGGCGCGAACTTGCGGAAGCTTTAAAACTGCGGGGACATGATGTTTTAGTGTCTACACTCACGACATATGGCGCTGATTTGGCACTGGAACAAGGGCTTCAAGCTCGTTCAGGAGCAATGAACGAAGAAACTCTTGCAAACCTTTTAAAGGATGGTTCCTTTGCGGCACTTGTAGATGCTACTCATCCCTATGCTCTGAAAGTCAAAGAAATGGCTAAAAAAGTTTGTGAAACGTTGGCACTGCCCTACCTGCGTTGGGAGCGCTCAAATTTAGATTTAGAAAATCACCCCCTCCTTCATTGGGCTAAGGACATCCCAGAAGCTGCTCAAATTGCAGCAAGGCAAGGGGAACGCATTCTGTTAACCACCGGAAGTAATGCCTTGCCTGAATGGGTGTCTCTACCCGATCTCAAGAATAAAGAACTGTACATTCGCGTACTTCCTACGTCACAGGTGTTGGCTCGCTGCGAATCTTTAGGGTTCAAACCTAAACAAATAATCGCCGCTCAAGGCCCTTTTTCCCAGGAGTGGGATGAAGCGATGTTCAAGCAATTAGGAATCGAGGTCGTTATAGCCAAAGAGAGTGGAAAAGTAGGAGGGACCCTAGAAAAAGTGCACGCTTGCCTCTCCTTGCATATCCCTTTGGTACTCTTAAGACGGCCGCCCACTGAAACTAAGGATACTCAACCTATTCAGGTGAACTCGATACCTCAGTTTATTAAACATTTGGAGGAACTCTTATGAAATCTGAAATTATTCTCTTAGGACACGGCAGCCGTCGTGCTGAAGCTAATCAAGGACTTTTGGTTGTCGCCGAAAAAGTAAATCGTCTACTCGGGCAACCAGTTACACCTGCATACATGGCTCATGATCGGCCTAGCCTTCCCGAAGCGGTAGAAGCAAAAATTAAGGATGGCGCGGAGCGAATTATTATTATGCCGCTCTTTCTCTTCAGAGGAATCCATGTTTCCGTGGATATCCATGAAGAATTAAGCGAAATCCGTGAACAGCATCCGAACGTCGAAATCATCTACACCAAAGAACTTGGTGCAGATGATGGGATTGCAAGTCTAGCAACCCTTCGAATTAAGGAGGCCATGAACGGATGAACGATTTTATCTTAGACCCTAGTCAAATCGAATCAGAAAGTATGCGTCACATACGGGCTGGTCTCACCCGTCCGTGGACAGGGGCTGACATTCCTGTAGTAGAACGCATTATTCATACCAGTGGAGATCCTTCCCTAGAGCGTGACATTGCAATTCACCCAGAGGCGATTGCTTGTGGACTCAAGGCTCTGCAAGAGGGTGCGGATGTCATAACCGATGTGGAAATGGTTCGTGCGGGGATCTCCAAGGTGAAACTCAAATCACTAGGCGGCACAGTGGAATGCTTTCTCAATTCCCCCGAGGTTGCTGAACAGGCTAAGGCCTGGGGAATCACGCGCTCAATGACCGCTTTTCGCCTTCATCCAGAACGCTTGCGTGGTTCGATCGTTGCAATCGGTAATGCGCCGACTGCACTTATAGAAGTCTTGCGTTTAGCTGAAAATCCTGAAACACGTCCCGCTCTAATCGTCGGTATCCCTGTTGGTTTTATCGGGGCAAAAGAGTCTAAAGACCTCCTATGGGAACACCAAGAGTTTCCTTCGATTACTGTCTTAGGAACGCGAGGGGGAAGCCCACTTGCCGCAACAGTCGTTAATGCTTTAATTTATACCGTTTTACGGCAACGCAATAAGTAACTAGCAGCTTAGCCAAACATCTAATAAGTATTGAGTATTTCAATTACCATCTTCCTGTCTTAACTAAAGTGTTATTAGCGCCAGCTTAGAAAAAAGAGGGTGACGAAATGTCTTCTGCTAAACTTATGATCCAAGGGACCTCGTCGAGTGTTGGTAAAAGCGTCTTAGCGGCAGCGTTTTGCCGAATATTTTACCAAGAAGGGTATCGAGTGACCCCTTTCAAAGCCCAGAATATGGCCTTAAACTCCTTTGTAACAGCAGCAGGTGGGGAAATGGGAAGGGCACAAGTGGTTCAGGCCCAAGCCGCTGGAGTGGAACCCGAAGTGCGTATGAACCCCGTTTTGCTTAAACCCAGTGGACCCACCGGTTCCCAAGTTGTCATCATGGGGCAGTCTCAAGGAAATGTAACAGCCCTCCGTTACCATGGAGAATATCAGCGTCTAACTTGGTCCTATGTTACAGATGCCCTGCACGGACTCCTCGATGAATATGAAATCATGGTCATTGAGGGAGCAGGAAGTCCTGCCGAAGTGAACCTTAAATCAAACGATATCGTCAATATGAGAGTAGCACTTGAAGCGAATGCTCCGGTCTTACTGGTGGCGGACATTGACCGTGGCGGGGCCCTTGCCTCTGTGGTAGGAACATTGGAATTAGTAGAACCAGAGGAACGAGCGTTGATCAAGGGAATTATTTTTAATAAGTTTCGTGGGGAAATCAAGCTTCTGCAGCCTGCCCTTGACTTTATTGAAGAAAAAACGGGAATTCCAGTCGTTGGTGTTGTTCCTTATTTCAAAATACGCATTCCCGATGAAGATTCCGTTGCTTTGAGCGAGGCGAATGAAAAGCCTTCAGTCTCTTCATCAGAAAAGTTAGATGTTGCTGTCATTCGTTTTCCTTATATTTCGAATTTTACAGACTTCGATGCCCTGCAAGACGAACCTGATGTTTCCGTGCGTTATGTTACCGAAGTTGAGAACTTAGGAAAACCAGATCTGATGATTTTGCCAGGAAGCAAAAATACCCTAGCTGATTTGCGCTTTCTCCACGAGAGCGGTCTAGGGACGCGGATTCATAAACTTTGTGATGAGAAGGTTCCGCTCATTGGGATTTGTGGTGGGTACCAAATGATGGGGCGTTCTGTGAAGGACCCACTTCACACGGAATCAGAGCTTGAAGAGATTTTAGGGCTTGGTATTCTTCCAATGGTGACGGAATTTTATCCACAAAAACATACGGTCCAAAGTAAGGGGACTATTCTCGCAGATTCCGACTTTTTTAAATCATGTACCGGTGAAACTGTGGTCGGTTATGAGATTCACATGGGACGTACCACGTTTGACGAAGGCCATTTCCCACTTTTTAATCTGACCTCAAACGGAGAAACTACCCCAGATGGTTTGAAGGTCGGAACAGCTTATGGAACCTACTTACATGGCATCTTTGATAATGACAGTTTGCGAACAGCACTTTTAGTCTGGCTTTGGGAACGCAGGGGGCAATGCAGAACTGTTGAAGCGTCGCTTTCTCAGGCAGCGTTGCGCGAATCTGCATTCAATGAGCTGGCAGACTTAGTCCGTCATAGTGTAGATCTTGAACGAGTGCGGGAAATCATGGGATTAGAGGCTGAACCGAAACCAACTGAAGACCCTATCAACGAAGTCATCGAAGGGAACCATCGGGACAGGGTAAGTTAGATGACGGAAGCGTTTAACTTTTTTACGACATATCTCCCCGTTTCTGTCCTTATCGGGTTTCTTCTCGACCAAATCTTAGGAGACCCCCGCAGTTGGCCCCATCCTGTTGTCGGAATAGGAAAAGCCATTTCAAGTTTAGAACGTCAACTTAATCATGGGTCGTCTGAAGCACGCCGCAGAAATGGAGTCCTGCTAACCCTCCTAGTAGTCTGTGGAACTTATTTACTGACGTGGGCTGTTGTATGGGTTGCGAAAACGCTCCATCCCTTATTAGGTCTAGCAGTAAGTACGTATCTTATATTTACAACTTTAGCCGGAAAATCTCTGCTGGATGCAGGTGAAAGTGTTTTGGCTCCCTTGAGAAAAAGGGATTTGAACGAAGCCCGTACACGCCTATCATGGTTGGTTAGCCGAGACACTGAGAACCTTTCCGAGGGTGACATCGTCCGAGGGACTGTTGAAACCCTCGCTGAAAACTTTGTCGATGGAATTTTGTCTCCGCTTTTTTATGCAGCTCTTGGCGGGGCTCCGCTGGCTATGGCTTTCAAAGCTGTCAGTACGTTGGATTCGATGGTCGGTTATCGCAATGAGCGTTATGAGGAGTTTGGTTGGTTTTCAGCTCGAACAGATGATTGGGCAAATTATGTGCCAGCACGGTTGTCTGTCCCCATCTTGTTACTAGCCGGATGGTTCAGACGACTGTCCGTAGACCACGCTTACCGAATATGGAAACGGGATGCTTCAGGTCATCCTAGTCCAAACGGGGGGAATCCTGAAAGTATTGTTGCTGGTTTACTTGGAATTCAACTGGGTGGTATTAACATCTATCATGGTCAGACACACCACCGTGCGGAAATGGGCGAGATTCTTCATCCAATGAACTATTCGGACATTATTCTTTGCCGACGTTTGGTTCAAACGGCGACTTGGTTATCTATTGTGCCTGCTATTTTATTAGCTTTCTTAATGGGTTTATAACGTTTAAACAATTGAACAAAACGATTGTATGGTTAACAAGATAGGAAAGGAGAAACAACATGAGGATTCCTCGGATTGTCCTAGCGGGAACGCATAGCAGTGTGGGCAAAACAACCCTAGCTACTGGCTTAATGGCGGCTTTAAAGAAACGCGGGCGACCAATCCAAGGGTACAAGGTTGGGCCTGATTACATTGATCCAAGTTATCACGCGGCGGCAACAGGCAGAGCTTCTCGCAATCTTGACCGCTGGCTGCTGGGTGAACGTCTCCCTTCCGTCTTCGCTCAAAGTTCAGGAGAGATTTGGGCAGTGATTGAGGGGGTAATGGGCATGTTCGACGGTATGAGCGGAACTCAAGGTTTCGGAAGTACAGCAGATGTGGCCAAACTCCTTCGCGCTCCGATCGTACTTATTGTCGATGCATCCTCGATGTCCCGCAGTGTAGCGGCTTTAGTGCATGGTTTTAATTCGTTTGACCCTCAAATCAACCTTCAAGGGGTTATCCTAAACCGTGTAAAATCTTCGGCACAAGAAAAAATACATCGTGATGCCCTTAAAGACCTTCAGATCCCTGTTCTCGGAGTTATTCCGAAAGAAGGGTCACTTCATCTTCCTGAACGGCATTTGGGATTGGTGCCAGTGGGGGAGGGGGGACTACTAGAAGGTTTCATCGAAACACTTTCTGAACTTATCACTAACCATGTCGATTTAGAACAAGTTGAAACCATTATGCTCAGTGCACTGGATCTCCAAGAATCAATGACTACCCCAACAAAACCGCTCGTTCAGGGTGAAAATTTCCGATTAGGCTTAGCTCGGGATGAAGCCTTCCTTTTTTACTACCAAGATGCGTTAGACCTCGCGGAACGTTTAAATTGCACTATTGTACCGTTTAGCCCTTTACACGACAAAGCTCTTCCTCCAGAGATTGACGGTATCTTTCTAGGTGGAGGTTTTCCTGAGCTTCATCTTGACAGCTTAAGTAGAAATGTCCCTTTCTTTGAGTCACTACGTGCCTTTGCTGCGAGTGGCAAACCGATTTATGCCGAATGTGGAGGATATATGTACCTTGGGCGGTCCATTACGGATTTTGAAGGAAGAGAGTTCCCCCTGGCTGGCCTCATTCCCATGAAAGCAGAAATGACCAGACGCTTACAAGGCATTGGTTATCGTCGCGGGGTATTTCGAGAGGATAATTTTTTGGGTCCTCGTGGAACAACAGTACAAGGACATGAATTTCACTATTCTCGTGTTGCTTATGAGAAGGAGTTTCCTGTTGCCTATGAATTGTTTAAAGGGGATCAATCGGATCGAATGGAAGGGTATGCTCGTGATAACATTGTCGCTTCCTACCTACACCTTCATTTCGCGGGGCACCCGGAATTACTAGAACACTGGTTTACTGCATGTTCTAGGAGAAACGAACTATGATCACTGTCTACACTGGCCACGCTAAAGGAAAAACGACGTCAGCTATAGGCGAAGCTTTACATGCTTATTCCGAAGGAAAGCACGTGCTTATGGTGCAATTTCTCAAAGGAAGCACATATAGCGGTGAACTGGTGGGCCTTAACCGTCTGGGAATCCCGCTCATTCAATTCGGGGTGGGTTGTCGTTGGGCGGGGATGATTCGAACAGGTCTAAGACACTGCACTGGGTGTGGAGAGTGTTTTAGGCAAAATAGGGATCCTGAGATCGCCTTAGATTTGGTCAAAATGGCTTATGATTATGTCTTAGGTGAAGTTAAGGCGCAGACCTACCAAGTGATTATTTTAGACGAAGTAAGTCACGCTCTTAAACATGGTTTTCTTGGGTTAGAGCTATTAAAAGAACTTCTATTGACAGATTCTTCTCTGCACTGGATTCTAACCGGGCGAGATATGCCCGAAACCTTAGAACCACTGGTAGACAATTGGTGGGACCTAAACTTGCTAAAACATCCTTTTACTAAAGGAATTAGCAGTCGTAGGGGGATTGAATATTAATGGATTTCGCTGTCGGATTAGCCCGGTGTCCGGGGACATGTGGAGAATGGGTGCAAGGAACCCGCGATGGAGTTCCATTTCTCATTGATTGCCCCATCGACCGATTTTCAGAGGCTAAAGTGGCTTTAAATATGCATTCCACAGGCTGGGTTCTTCCGCTGCGGAAAACGAAAGCTCTTCAAGTATTGGATTTACTGAAAGAAGATTTTGGTCTTCCTAAGTTGGGTGGTAAGGTGGAGTTTTTACAGCAACTTCCTGAAGGAAAAGGAATGGCGAGTTCAACGGCCGATATCATAGCCGTTGCGTCAGCTACACTAATTGCCCTTGGAGAAGCTCCTTCTCCTGAACGCTTGGCGCATTTAGCTTTGCAGATTGAACCAAGCGATAGCGTTATGTTTCCCGGAATTTCTGAAATCGAACATGTTCAAAGACACCATCATCGCGTGCTCGGTTCTTCGGTTCCATCCCTATTTCTCGCGCTGGATTGGGGGGGGACAATTGATACAAGGGTATTTAATGCCCGACCTGGTTTAGCTGAACACTATCGACACTATGAAGCTGAAATTAAAAGGGCCTATGAATTGGCCTGTGAAGGTATAGATCAAAGTGATTTAGAGAAATTGGCTGAGGCAGGAACAATCAGTGCACGTTGTAATCTGGAAATCAATCCAAAATCCTCGTTTGAACCATTTTTAAACTGGGTTCATCAAAATGGAGGATTAGGTGTTGTGACTGCTCACAGTGGCACACTACTTGCCGGGGTATTTCCTCATGATGCTTTTGCTGATCAGGCATCACTCAAAAATTTAGGACTTGAAGCACAGCAGCGGTTTACGCCCGCTTATCTTGATCTCTTCCGTAGCTGTTCCGGGGGTATTGTGGCAACAAAATTGAAACTGACTGAAAATGCGGGGTGAAACTATGCACGGTGGAAATTTGCGCAGAGCCCAAGAATTATATGGTTTGGATTCGTTTATTGACCTTTCCGCCAATATCAATCCCTTTGGACCACCCTCAGGTGTGTGGTCCTCCTTACAGCTAGGCGTGAAGGATATTGTAAACTACCCAGATCCTGAGTGTCAGGCCTTGAGAACGGCACTCTCTAGCCATTTGAGTCTGCCTGCTAATATGATTATGGCGGGTAATGGAGCAGGGGAGTTAATCTTTACGGTCGTGCAAGCTTTAAAACCTAAAAAAGTTGTGATTCCCATACCAACGTTCAGTGAATACGAACGAGCCGCGCGTACAGTTGGGGCTGAAGTGAGCTATATCCACCTAGGCCCTGAAGGCTGGACGAAATTTAATCGATTTGAGGTAATTGAAGGGGGAGAAACGATAAAGGCAGCAACAGTGGAGGAAAAGGACCAGTTGTGGCGTGAATCCCTCGATGGTTGTGAACTGCTCTTTCTATGCTCTCCCCACAATCCTACAGGAAGTGTCCTAGAAAAAAAGACCTTTGAACGAATCTTGAACATAACAAAAGAAATTGGCTGCCGAATCCTCTTCGATGAATCATTTTTTGATTTTCTACCGCTCGATTCACGCCAGTCTATACGCTCTTATCTGTCAACAAACGAGCACCTAATTGTTTTATACTCTCTGACGAAATTTTACAGCCTGCCTGGTCTACGTTTAGGTACTGTATTTGCTCAACCATCGTTGCTTACCCTTTTTGAACAATACCGCGATCCATGGTCCGTAAATGTTTTGGCTCAACATGCAGGCGTTGCTTCACTTCAAGATGTTAAGTATTCTGATGAAGTCCGAGAAAAGTTGCAAGAAAGCCGTACTTATTTCTATCAAGAATTTGAAGATTCTAATTTTACAGATCTAAGACTGTGGCCAACTTCGGTAAATTTCTCCTTAATCGAGGTTTTGAGCCCTACATCTGGAGAATTAATTCAATACTTGGGAACTCAAGGAATTCTAGTTCGTGACTGTGCCAACTTCGCAGGTTTGCCAAGAAACTTTATACGAGTGGCGATTAAAGACATCCCTGTAATGAAGCGACTCATTGCGGGACTCAAAGGATTCTATTCTAAAGATAAAAGGAGGCAGGTCTAATGCATATTGCAGAGGGAATGCTTCCAGCCCCCTACGCCATTGGTTACTGGATTGGTGCAGCAACGTTTGTCGCTGCAGGTGCAAAAAGTCTTGCCAAAAAGAGCCGCGAAATTCCCATGATGAAGCAGTTAACTGGAGTTATGACAGCAGGAATCTTTTTGGTTTCTCTTCTCCCGATTCCGGTCCCCATGACGGGAACTTGCTCCCATCCGGGGGGGACTCCTTTGGGCGCTATTTTATTGGGGCCAGCTATAACCGCGCTTATGAGCATTATTGCCCTTCTTTTTCAAGCCCTCTTCTTTTCCCATGGCGGCTTAACCACCCTCGGTGCAAACACTCTGACCATGGGGGTCTTTGGAGGATGGATAGGGTGGGCACTTTTTTGGGGACTACGGCGGCTCAAGTTCACTCTCTTTTGGTCAGGATTCGTGGCCGGAATGATTGGAGATATCGCGATCTACGTGGGAACATCAACCCAGTTAGCCTTAGCAATCCATGGAACCCATCCCTTTGGGGAAGTCTTTCTAGCAATTTTTACCGTTTTTATCCCTACGCAATGGCCTTTAGCCATTTTGGAGGGAATATTTACTGGCTTGGTTCTAAAATATATTGCTGAACATCGACCGGACATCCTCATCTTACTTCATGTTTTACCTTCTTCTGCTTCGCGTGCCGAACTCTCTGAAAGAGGGATGACAAGATGAAAAAAGGCGTATGGAAATGGTTGCTCCTTTTACTCTTTCTTGGGGTCATTGCTTACCTCGGAGTGCACGCTCCATCCATGCCAGGAGCAGATACCCATGTTAATGCAGTGGCCGAGAAATATGCCGCTGAGGTAGGTGCTGGAGAACGGCCCCCTCTTATTAATACTGATAAGGGAGATCTCTTGCTTTTTATGTTTGCTGTCGGAGGAGCAGTTGCCGGCTTTGTAATCGGATATACTTGGCGTGATCTTTTCGGGCGAACTAAGCATTCAGGCAAGACGTCTAACTAACACGTCTGCATAGCATTACCTAACACAAGTTAAAACGGTTAACGTTCAATGATTAATCCAAATTGTTTAGCTCGCTGCTCAACCATCAATAAATAAACAGTAAATCCAGTAGATTGATAACTGTGAATAAGGGGGAGTATTAATGCTGGCTCAGAGCATAAGAGATCCGAATCCAGTAACAAAATTATCTCATGTAGACGGGCGCATCAAAGTATTTTTGACCGTTGCAGGTTTGCTCGCAGCAACAAGTACGCGTTCCTGGCTACTGCCATTTTGTTTCGGATGCTTGAGCCTGCTGCTTTTACGCTCAATCGGTGTGAGTGGTCAGTTATTGTGGCGGCGCTTACGCCCGGTTCTCTTTTTGGCGATTTTTGTGGGGGGGACTCAGATCTTCATCAATGGCCATAGTCCTCTTTTTGATTTAAATATCTTCTCGTTTCATTTGATAGGATATCAGGAAGGCCTGACAAAGGGGTCCTTATTTGCTGCTCGAATTTTTGGAGCAATTAGTGTGATGTCAGTTCTAACGTTTACTACTACCGTTCAGGAGTGGATTCAAGCCCTTGCCTGGTTTAGAATTCCGCAATCCGTGATCGAAATCATGACCTTAGCCTATTCTTCATTATTTACCTTATTGGATGAGTTGGAACGCTTACAAAAAGCTCAGCAAATGAGGTTAGGCTATTGTTCCTGGTGGAGGAGCGTACAATCCATAGGGGCGGTCGGCGGAATCTTGTTTATTCGAGTATTTGATAAAAGTGTGCGATTATGGCAAGCTATGAGATGTCGTGGGTATAATGGACAAATTTCTGTCTTCAATGATCATACTCTAAGACGAAAAGATATCCTAGTATCTGGCTTAGGATTGGTGATGATCCTTGGAAGCTGGGTCATTGGACGCTGATGAAGAAAATAACCAAGAGAGAATTTGAGGGTGACGTTTTTGGCAATGTTGGAGACACGAAATTTAGTGTTTGCGTATCCGAACGGGACTGAAATTTTGCATGGTGTGAACCTAACCGTTAACAAGGGAGAGTGTGTCGCACTTTTAGGAGCGAATGGCTGCGGTAAAACAACCCTGTTTCAACATTTCAACGGGTTATTGAAGCCACATTCGGGAAACGTTCTGTTAATGGACAAGGATTTATCCCAATGGCAAAAAAATGAGGTTTACTCCCATGTAGGAATGGTTTTTCAAGATCCCAACGACCAGCTTTTTGCGGCGAGCGTCTATGAGGATGTTTCGTACGGGCCTAAAAATTTGGGATTATCTGCTACGAAGATTCGTGAGCATGTGGAATATGCTTTAAAGCAGTGTAAAATGTGGGATTTTAGAAACCATAGTATTCATCAACTCAGTTATGGTCAGAAGAAAAGAGTAGCCATAGCTGGTGTATTAGCCATGCACTCCGAAATTATTGTTTTAGATGAACCAACAGCCGGACTCGATCCTCGAACGGCAGCAGAGCTCATGCTAACTTTAAAAGGATTACAAGTAAACCAGGGATTGACCGTCATTCTTTCTACCCATGAAGTTGATATAGTTCCCATATATTGTGATCGTGCCTATGTCATGCAAGAAGGGCGTATTGTTCTAGAAGGAACACCCGCCAAAGTTTTTGCTGATCCAATACCCATTCGTGATGCCTACTTGCGCTTGCCTCGCATCGCCCATCTCTGGGAAATCTTAAAGCATAAGGAAGGAATCGCTTCATCATCGAATCCCTTAACCATTAAAGAAGCTAGAAAAGCCTTCCGGAGGGCTTTTCCTAAAAGCGAGCAGTAGAACTAGTTGTCTACTGCTCGCCTTCTATTTTACACTACACAATTTCGGCCATTCTTTTTTGCTGTATACAGCGCATTATAGAGCTGGACTTTACGGAAAAGACAAGTGTCTGTATAATAAAGGGATAGTTTGCATTTAAGCAATAAAATCTCCCGACACCATTTTAGGTGGGGAGATTTTGTCGTAATTAATTGGAGGGAATAACTTGAAGTTATCAAAGAGGCTTAGTTTAATCGGAAGGATCATCGGGATTGCCGTTGGTGCGATTATTGCGGCATACGGTGTTCAGGGCTTTATTGTTCCTTCAGGGTTAGGAGGCGGAGGGGTTGGCGGGATCGCTCTGCTTCTTTTCTATACTCTCAAGATTCCCATCGGGCTGATGACTTTTGCCTTAAATATTCCGTTGTTGGTTCTAGGTTGGCGTGAGGTGAACAAACAATTTGTTTTTAAAACTATCTTTGGTCTGGTTATTTTCTCCACCTTTTTAGATTTGTTTAAAGGGATTCAACCGATCGATTTTCAAGACATTTTTCTTGGAGCGCTGTATGGTGGGGTTATCTCAGGGATTTCCTCAAGTATTGTATTTCACTTTGGTGGTAGTTTAGGCGGCACGGACATCGTCTCTAAGGTCATTCAGCGGAAATATGGCGTGCCTATGGGAAATTCAGCCCTAGCTATTAACGGCATTATTATTATGATATCTTGGGCTATACTGGGTTCAAAGGCAGCACTTTATACGCTAGTTACATTATTTGTCTATGGACGTGTGCTCGATTTAATTCAGAGCGGGGTGCCATCTAAATCCATTACCATTATTTCAGACCAATCCGAGGCTTTAGTTGATCGTATTATCATTGATTTAGGGCGTGGAGCCACATTTTTGCAAGGAAGAGGGGCGTATTCCAACGAGTCCAAAAATGTGATTATTTGCGTCGTAAGTCTTCCAGAGATCGGTCGTCTAAAACAGGCTGTACGAGAGGTCGATCCACAAGCCTTCATGATTGTACAAAATGCTGGTGAGGTCCTTGGCAGAGGGTTTGTATCAAATGAATAAACTGAACCCTATAATTTATTACCTGAATCCATCTTTTGAAGCTCACTTAAGGTTACCATTCTGTACCCCTGATTCTGAAGAGCTTCAATAATCGGCCCAACAGCTTTTACGGTTTGTATACGATGATACCCGCCGTCATGCATTAGGATAATAGCACCCGGAAATACATTCTTTACAACATTATCGACTATCTGCTTCACACCTGGGTTACGCCAGTCTTTACTGTCTACACTCCAAAGTGCTACAATATGGCCATTGTTTTTAATGGTTTCTAATTGTTTTTTTGAAACCAATCCACCTGGAGGACGGTAAAAATAGGTATGGTTACCTGTTGCAGTAAAGACTTCGCGGTCTGTCTGATCCATTTCTTCAACTAAATGGAGCTGCTGATAATCATGCTTAAAACTATGGTTTCCTATTTCATGTCCTTCCTTAACAATGCGCTTTATCAACAATGGGTTTGATTGAGCTGCCTGCCCTAAGACAAAGAACGTTGCACGAACTTCTTTTTCTTTAAGGATATCCAAAACAGCGGGCGAATCGACCGGGTCAGGCCCATCATCAAAGGTTAGAGCTACTACTTTTTCCTGAGTATGAGCCATATAATAGGTCCCGGGTGACCGAACAAGCGAAGGAGCCGTTAGAGAATGTTGAATCGTGGTAAGAAGACCTCCAGCCATAGCTATCATCAAAAACGCGAAGAGCACTTTACGCCTTGTTAACACTAAAATGCGCAAATTATTCACCCCCAAATCTCTTAATATAACTATGGATAAACACTCAGTTCCATGCCTGCTAAATTATACAAATTCTACAATAAATATCTTGACTGATCATACCAGGTACGAAATGTTGATTATTAGAGAATATTAAGGAGACGTTCACCATCATGGCTCTTAACCTTTTGAGGATTATAA
>JAUZPJ010000290.1 GCA_030706025.1 Bacillota bacterium
CTGTTAGCTAATTACCAAGTTCTCTCCAATGCTCCGATGCTTCGTTTAGCTCAGTAAGTACAATCGATTTATCTTTAGCTTGAATAGCACCCCGAACTCTAGCTATATTCATTGATAATGCGTTAATCTCATCACGTTCTGAACTAAATTGTACTCTGTTGATTACCTTATTCCATACTTTTTTTAAATTATCTGTATCTTGATAAGCTGCTTCCCAATTTTCATGATCTACATCCTGAATAATTGTTTCAATGGATTTTAGAACATTATCATCGTTTCCTAAAGGTTGTTTCAATATTTCCCCACTTAGCATGACTATAACAAACAGAACTAGTGTAACTATGGGAATAGCTATCACCAAAAACTTTCTCATTCAATCATCTCCTTAGTAGGGTCCCTTATAATCACCGATATCAGTAATTTTCTTAAGATGGTCTTCATACTTGTCCACATACAAACTTCCCGCTGGGTTCAAAGTTGCCAAAAAGACGTCTGAGGCATCGCGAATTCCTTGCTTTTTGAGCTCTTTACGCAGCCAGGTTTTGTTTTTATTAAGTTGTCTTAGATTTTCTTCAATAATAATTCCATCGTAAATTAATTCTGTGCTAATTCCAGAAGGAGAAACTGCAAGTTTCATGTCTTTAGGAGTCAATGGCAGGTTTTCAGGCTTTAGTAAGACAGATATTTGACCATTGGGTTCAATAATTGCGAAATCTACCTGGGTCACGTCAAATACCCCTTTGTTCCGAAGAAGTTCCAGAATCTCGGAGATTCTGTATTTCATCTTTTTTAAAACATTCTCCATAATCTTACCATTCATGATGACAATAGTCGGTTCACCTTCTAAATATTTAGCGGCATATCTCCATTTTGTTGAAATTAGCTCCATCAAGTATCCTAAGGCACACCAGGTTATAAGACCTACCCAATGGGGCCAAGCACGACTGGATAAATCCGTTGTTAATGTAGCTGCAATAGAACCAATGGTAATCCCAAGCACATAGTCAAAAAAGTTAAGTTGACTAATCTGTTCTTTGCCTATTATCCTTGCAAAAATAAGAAGAGAAAAGAAACCTATCAGAGCTCGAACAATGACAACTAAACCCTCTTCCATATGCTACACCTTCCATAATTCCCATTATTACTATAGTATTATTTGATGTTTGGTATTCTTTATACTATACGAATAAGGGGCTGAGACAGTAAGCGGTCTAAAACCCTGTGTTCTTTTCAATTCCGGCGTTTATAGCTGCTTTCGTTGCATTAGACTATGTAACAGAAAAAGAGGTAAAAGTATTGAAAGTGAAGTGGTTGCATTTCTGATACCTAGTAGCAAAAAGTCAACCAAATTGTAGTGATTGTGCAACAGACCCCATATGAAATGTCCTTTTAGGTTAATGGAATAATTATAAAATGAATTTTAGGGAAGTCCGATTCGGCTGATTAGTTAGTAAATTCGGACCTGCCTAAAGTTTTTTTAAATTATTTGAAACTTTGGAAAATTGGCATAAATCTTGCTTTAATTATTGGTATTACTATTAAACAGCAATAATGGCTAAAGCCCAAATTTTAGGAGTTCAATTCTGAGAATATTTTGGAGGAAAAAGATACCTGGTCTACGATATTGCTTGGGGGGATTTATGTGCTTGGTGAAATTATTGTAACTTCGCCGAACAAAGAAGTGACTCAACTTGTTGAGAAAATTCGGAATGAACTAAATGTCTATGTTACTGTCATTGAAACTTCTTTTGAAGCCGCAGTAAGTTTGGTCAAGGGAGTTTTGTACCAAAACCCTGAACGGATCAAAGTTATAGCCAGCGGGGGGGCAACTATGGAGCTTTTGCGCCAAGCATTGCCTTCTGCACACATGGTAAGCATCCATCCAACTGAGTATGATATAGTTCTGGCGTTAGACCAGGTTAGGATGTTCGGAAAAGAAATTGGCCTATTTCTTGCTGGTTCCGAAGATCCACAGGTGATTGAAAAACTCAGCGCTGTACTTGATTTAAAGACAAAAATATTCGTGTATAACAACTGGAAAGAACTTGAATTTCAGGTTGTAAAAGCGCGTCGGGCTGGTATAGAGGTGGTGTTAGGCGTTGGCGAAAGAATCTCAACGTTTGTGAGACAGGAAGGATTACAATACGTTTCCGTGTCAGCTGGGGAAAACACGATTAGAAACGCGCTTGCGCGGGCTAAAGATATTGTAACCCTTTTGGAGATCACTAAGACTCAGGAAGAAACTAAGAGTCGTAGAGAATTATTCACTAAGGGGCTCGTCGCTAAGTATTGTTTCGACGATATAATCCATGCTAATAGTAAAATGTCCTCTATTATTTCAAAGGCAAGAAAGTATGCTAACACAGACTGTACAGTCCTAATCCGGGGGGAGAGTGGTACAGGGAAAGAATTGCTAGCCCAGAGTGTGCATAATGAGCACAGCGTAAGGAGTAAAGGACCCTTTATTGCTGTAAACTGTGCATCTTTGGACGATAATCTACTTAAAAGTGAGCTTTTTGGATATACAGAGGGTTCCTTTACCGGTGCAAGTAAAGGTGGAAAACCAGGGCTATTTGAATTGGCAAATGGGGGCACCTTGTTTTTGGATGAGATTGGGAAGATGAAATTAGAACCACAAGGTAATCTATTAAGAGTTCTCCAAGAAAAGGAAGTGCGGCGGATAGGTAGTGAGCGGGTAATTCCAGTGGATGTTCGCGTGATTGCCGCCTCAAATGAAGATTTGGAGGATTTAGTAAGGAAGGGTTCTTTCCGAGAAGACCTATATTTTCGTCTAAATGTGCTAAAAATTGCTTTGCCGCCTCTGCGAGAGAGGGCTGAAGATATCTCTGACCAGGTGGTTTTCTTCTTGCGGAAGTTTTCCTTTAAGTATAACAAAGCAATTTACACCCTTCCCCCCCTTGTTTTTCAAAAGTTTTCGAATATGAATTGGCCTGGTAACAGCAGGCAGCTAGAAAATCTAGTGGAGAGATGTGTTGTATTGGCTGACAACGAAGAGGATCTATCAGATATTGTGATGGAACTGTTGGAAGAGGAATTTGGAGATACTGTTTTTTCAACGGAACGTGGTGATAATCTTGCCAAGGATCAGATTAGCGTTCGCATTAGCACTTTAGCGGAGATGAATATCGAAATCGTCCGCAGAATGAGAGCTAGGGCTAAGCTTAGTAATAGTGAACTGGCTTTGAGGCTAGGTATCAGCAGGCCTACGCTGACAAAAATGTTAAACTTCAATTAAATAATGTGTATGAATTTTAAGGTTGTAATTTAATGCAGCCTTTATGTTGACTAAGATTTATTTGGCACGTAATTTGCATTATGAGAATTTATTGAATAATGGAAAAGGTATGTTCCTATAAATTCAATTAAATTCAAATTAGAGAGGAGCTTGATGTGTGTATGAATAGAACCGAGGTCCTTCGCCAGCAACGTGAAAAAGTTTTAATTTACTTAGCGGAAAATAAAGAGAATCGTGCAAAATGGTTGACTGCATTGATGGACATTGATGATGAAATGGAAGAAATCGAAAAAATGGGCCTAAAACATATTGATCGTAAAATTAAGTGGAGCTAATTGGTTTTGAACGCATACTATTCTCAAACGGCTGATTCGAGCTAAACACATAGTCGAAAACTGGAAAAGGCTTTTACACTAACAATCAATAGGTACTGGAGAAGAAACAAAGATGGCTGAGATAAGGTCGTTGAATTTACTTTAGATCAAATAGTGAACTGAACTTCAAGCTCGTACCCAGAACTCGGAACTTTAAATTCAGAAGAGTCACCTTATCGTAGATGTAACTACAGAATTGTAATATTTATTTTCTAGGCTGCAAGGTATTGCAGCTTTTTTTAGTATCGGTTAGAAAGTATTAGTTTTGGGTGGCCTAAGTGCAACTAGGCGGCTGCCTTCGCTAAGGCTTGGCACCAGCCAAGTTTTCTTATGCGCTAATTTCGTAGGTCGTAATTATGGGTAAAATTTTTTTACAGAGAGGAAAGAATATTTACAGTTTTTTGTTTAAGTATTTTC
>JAUZPJ010000291.1 GCA_030706025.1 Bacillota bacterium
ATTATGGCGGCATAGCCAAGTGGTAAGGCAGAGGTCTTCAAAACCTTTATCCCCAGTTCAAATCTGGGTGCCGACTCCAACGATAGCCGAAGTGGCGGAACTGGCAGACGCACGGGACTTAAAATCCCGCGGGCCCTAAAGCCCGTACCGGTTCGATTCCGGTCTTCGGCACCAATTAAAAGATTATAATTCAGCAGGGGTGTATCGAAATTATCGTTTTCGATACACCCCTGTTTTTCGTTGTTCATCATGTTTATCGAATTCGGTCATTTGACCCCAATACCGTTTTGGCATTAGTGTCATACGACACCGAGGGTTATTTCTGCCTTCAATAGCAATTGTTTTATAGAATTGCTTCCATAATCGACGGTACTCAACTTCAGCAGCATCGACTTCTGGCAACGTTAACTCATCGACAAATATCAGTTCTGCTTTTTTTGACTCATAGATTAAAGCCATACTGTGAGTTTTATCATAAATCATAAATGCTTCGTTACGGAATCGGTCACAAAAATGCGGTGATAAAAGGGGCAACACAAAATTCTTGGGTTCAATTACCGATACAAGAACCTCGCCATAAACGGAAAACCGAACAAATCCTTTGAACTTATGGCTTTCAGACGTTAAGTGGCGTACTGCCTTCTGGAGGGAACAAACCGTATCATCCGTTAGCATCGCCATCACCTTGCTTCCAAACTTAAAACCTAAACGCAGGAAATGGTAAATTAACAATTCTTTGCGTGGAGCACACGTTAAAAACCCGAGCTTCACCAACTCTTGAGCTTGGGACGAAATTTTCAAAGGAATCGAGTTATAAACTCTGTCCGCCTTTTGATCGTCTGTTTCAATCCATTTCCCCGTATCAAAAAGGGTCTGTTGTGCACTTTGGGGCCGGATTATGCTGGGGTTTTCCTTTTTCTCGTAGCTTTCAAAAACACAACACATCAGTCCTTCAAAACTACCATCATAAGTGTAGATTAAATCTGTCCTGTCAGACATTGCTGCACATCCTTTCTTGTAAGGAAAGGTTCATTAAAAAGTGACAGCTGTTCAGGAGAAGGAACTGTAAGCTTGTACTGATCAGCCATAAGCGCTCTTATAGCTCCGTCAGATGTTATTTTTAAACCATCTATAACCTTTCCCTTGCAGGTAATAAAATATTGAGCCCGTTTCAATACAACACCTAGCTTTTTAAGTCCCGAAAAATCAAGAAGCCCAGTTCTCCTAGCTGTAAGAATGCGTTGAGCACTAGTAACACCGATTCCAGGTACTCGTAAGAGCACCTCGTACGGTGCTTTATTAACCTCAACAGGAAATTTCTCTAAATGGTTAAGTGCCCAATTGCATTTAGGATCAACCTGCAAATTAAAATTAGGATTTTGCTCATCAAGCAGTTCTTTTGCTTCAAAACCGTAAAAACGTAAAAGCCAGTCGGCCTGATAAAGCCGATGCTCACGCAAGAGAGGTGGTTTTACATCTATGGAAGGCAGCAGTGAATGCTCAACCACTGGCATATAGGCAGAAAAAAAGACCCTTTTAAGACGGTATCTTCTATAAAGCCCTTCGGTTAGGGTTAATATCTTATGGTCAGTGTCGGGAGTCGCCCCAACAATAAGCTGTGTGCTCTGTCCGGCTGGCACAAATTTGGAAGCATGGCGATATTTCACGAGATCCGTACTGTTTTCCTGGATCTTAGTGCTAATTAGTCCCATCGGCCGAAGAATGGACTCCTTCGTCTTGTTTGGGGCTAAGAGCTTTAGACTCTCCTGAGAAGGCAGCTCAATGTTTATACTCATCCGGTCGGTCAATAGTCCCAAGCGGGTAATCAGCTCACTATCTGCTCCTGGTATGGCCTTGACATGAATGTAACCACCAAAGTGATAAACGTTCCGCAATAACTCAAGCGCTTTAATCATTTGCTCAACCGTATTGTTTGGATTCTTAATCACCCCGGAACTAAGGAATAAACCCTCTATGTAGTTGCGTCGATAGAAGTTGATTGTAAGTTCCGCAAGTTCTTTAGGCGTAAAGCCTACTCTTACGATATCATTAGACATGCGATTGACGCAGTATTTACAATCAAAGATGCAGACGTTAGTCATCAGTACTTTTAGTAACGATATGCAACGTCCATCTGCCGAAAAGCTATGACAAATTCCGGCTTTCGCCGCGTTGCCCATAGTGCCTTGCTTGCCGCTTCGATCTACACCGCTGGAGGTGCAAGCTACATCATATTTAGCTGATTCTGACAAGATCGCCAATTTATCATAAATATCAATAGTCAACACCCCTTACCTTGGACTAAAAATACTATAATACGAAACGTATGTTCTTGTCAAAGAGAAAATAGCCAAACATCTGTAAGAGGTATTAATGAATGAAACCCTTTACCATCTTCGCTAAAGTTAGTGACGATGTTAAGCCAGGTGATTCAATGCCGATAAGATTAATTAACCCCTCAAATCCACGTTCAACTTCATGACACACAATGAAATCACGGAAGGAATCACCGGGGGCCTGGATTTTTGGTCTTATACCGGCCATATCGGGAAGAAAATCAGTATAGTTTAAAAAAGGCATGTATGTATTGACGGCATTATAAAATTCTTGGGCATGATCTTCATTTACATCATAATTTATCGTTTCAGTATAGATAGCATTTGGACCAAACCTCAATCGGCCGTCCATCGATTTGGTAGCATGAATTCCCAAGCCCTTTAGTTCCTTTAACGGTGGTGGATAGATTAGACGTGACACTAAAGCAGACTTGGTATTTGATACACAAAAATATTCGCCTTTACAAGGGTAAAGGCGGTAACCGATTTCATCAACGTTGATTCCTAACAATGAAACGATTTGGTCGGAATCTAATCCCGCACAGTTAATTAGCCATTCACATTGAATCGATTCAAATTGACCGGATGGATTACGGTACGTCACCGCATATCCATTACCTTTGGAATCAACTCCGATTACTTCATGATTGTAGGCTATCATTGCTCCTTGCTCTTGTGCTAACCATTCAAGTCTCAACATTAACTGGTGAGAATCAATAATCCCGGTTGAGGGAGATAATATCGCGGAGACTGCTTTTATATTTGGTTCTAATTTTTCAATTTGATCTTTATCTAGTCTTTCAAGGTCTGTAACCCCATTCTTTTGTCCCTGGAGTAAAATGGATTCTAATGCTGGGATTTCATTCTCATTGCGAGCAATAATCAATTTTCCAATCCGTTGATGTAGGATTCTCCATTTTTTACAGAACTGATAAAGGCGTTGGTTACCCTCAACACATAATTTTGCTTTGAGACTTCCTGTTGGGTAATAAATACCGGCATGGATTACCTCACTGTTTCGGCTAGAGGTTTCTTGTCCAAACTTACTATGCCGTTCAAGCAAGACTAGAGAACGATCATCGAATTGTTTCGATAATTCTGAGGCAATCGCTAAGCCAACAACTCCCGCCCCGATTATAAGAATATCTACCTTTTCCATTGTTTAACGTTACCTTTCATAACTAATAATCAAAGTTTATTCAGTATTATTGAATTATGAGGTCTATGTCAAGATAGTCGTCGAAAAATCCAAAAACTATTCATAAGTTTTGTCCTAAAACAAATTGCTTAGGATTATACTACTTAGAAAATATTTGAAACGTCTAAGTAGTTCTAGGAATAAAATAACAGTTTACAACACATGCTAAATGAGGTATTATAACTGAGCGCCACAGAGACGCACATTGATTGAACGCGTAAGGGGTAAGACCTCCTAGCTAGTTAATCAAGACAAAGCAAATTAGTCATTGACAACTTGAGTTGAAGATGCTAAGATGTGATTCCGGCCCAAACAGGCCCACAAAGAAATACCGCACCTTGCCATCCATGGCGGTGCTCTAACTTCGGACATCCTGTCCGAGTCCTGATCTTTGAAAACTAAACAACAAGGACAGCCAATGAGAGAAACTCGCAAGAGTTTCAAAAATGAATCATGAGCAAGTCATCATCTTCTACCAAGAAGTGAAATAA
>JAUZPJ010000292.1 GCA_030706025.1 Bacillota bacterium
ACAATAGGACTAAAAGCAGAGGATTGAATATAACGTATCCTCTGCTTTTAGTCTTATTGTTCATCCTCGCCAAATATCATGGTTACCTAAGCGTAACCCTTTGAAATTCGATATCGACATCAGCAAACTTTGGTAAGTCATTTGCTAACTCAAATGTCCCGTTTATTTGCAAATTTTTATGACCAGGCCTCTGTTTGAGTTGAAAGTAAACTTATCCTATTTAAAATTAGCCTACAATATTTATTATTATAAATAACGAGAAACGCCACAAGCGACGTTTCTCGTTTTATTGGATTAAGTTAAATTAGTTTCGCTGCGAAGATTTTGCTTCTTTCATAGGTCTTAGGAAGACATCCTTCTTTCCAGATCCACGCTGTAGTTAGTTTGTGATAATTGAGCTTTTACCTCAAGAGTACTTGCTCGTCTTCTCTTGCTCGATCCCCTGCCCGCTTTAATTCTATATTCAAGGTTATTAGTCATAATAATGTCTTGATCTTTAATAGTCCTAACGTAAAAGAAGAGAGTCCCGATTCCAACTAAGAAGATTGTTAAAACGAAATAAGTCGTTGCAAGAGACACATTAATTGTAAAGTCATAAGTATTCACATCTGCGTTCTTCAGGATCGACATTTTCAAATATCCCATTCCATAGAACAATAGAGAAGAAATATAACAAATAGCTGTTACTCTTGGCATTATTACACCTCGCATAAACATAGTTGCCGATCAATGGTTTCATTACTTCTCATGTCAACCACACTTTGCCCAATCTCCCGTGATGCATTCGGTACATCCTCCCATATGTATAAGTTTATTCCTGCATACCGGGCATTTGTCGTGCTGAATTAGCCACTGTTCACACGGCTCAATACAATATTCTTTTCGATCACATTCCAAACATATATCCCTCATAATCCCCACCCCGCAGCACATGTATTTGAATATATTCGAACCTGTGTTCTTATTATACCCGTATTCTGTTTGAATATCAATAATTAATTTGACCTTCCCCTACATTATATCAGCCCTCATCGACAAAACGGTGAGGGCTGAAATGGCTATGATGTGGATTAATAACTCATAGGCCTGTTGTATTCAATATCGGTAATCTCCCAATTAAACCAAGTGAAATCGCCAGACTGTAATTTCCAGGTTAGCTCCCCCTTAGTGGGTATTTTTATGCCCTCAAAAACTTTATATTCCCTCATCGATACTGACCAAGTTTCCAAAGAATATTTCCCATTGTTGTCCATGTATCTCTTAGCATTAAAGTTAACGGCCTCACCTTTTTCGTTAAAGGTAAATACACCTGATGCAGTTACTCCTCCGTAACTCATAGTGGCCTTAGCAGAAGTTTCATCGATTTCTTCCCATGTTATGTAGTCGCTTAAAGCTGCCGATGGAAACCAAACAGTCTCAGCCAGGTATCTCAGCATAACGCCCTGATCGATTTCCGGTCCCGTGCCGTCGGCTATAGTAATCAATGAAAGGAACTTAATAAGCATATTTCCACTGCCACCGGAGTATTTGTCTCTTCCCGCAATAAATAGTACTGGGGCAGGCTTAATCTTAGCCTGCCAGACAAACCCCGGGTCTACAGTTGTAAAATATTGTTCTGCTTCTTCAGCCATCCAGGGCTGTTCTTCTTTCAAACGCAATGAGCCAACTTGTTTTAAGCGAACTGTACTTATTCTCTCCTTCCCAACTAATTGGGAGTATTCCAACCATTTTTGAACTGGAGAAGGCAGACTTGTTAACTCCGCCCTGCTGATAACCCTTTTTTCTTGCTGTTTATGATTAGCGAAAAGTGCTTCAACTTCACCTATTACCTTTTTATCGAATAAGGTGTTGGCTGCAAATGTGATTATAACCACTAGACAAAGTAATATAATTAGTGTTCCTAGGATTTTCAGTATAGCTTGAGGCACTTTCATCATTTCCTCTCATATTTTATTAAGCATAAAAACGGAGTCCTTTATAGCAAAAATAAAGCGATGATAACAAGAACGTTGGCGATTGTTCCCGCTTTAGCTGCCGGCTACCAAATGATGATCATTTTTCACGATCGATTCGCTCAGCCATTTCTTCCGCTCCATCCATTAATTTAAACAGAGTTTGTTTTAGGAGCAGAACTTCTTCATCCGATAAACGCTTAAACAGTTCTACCAGATTTGCTTTGTCGATATCCTCCCTCACTTTCCAAAGGACTTCGCTTTGAGCAGTTATAGAAAGCCGGGTTATCCTTTTGTCTTTCCGGTCCTTTTCAAGCAGTAGAAAACCACGCTTTTCAAGGTTTAGGGCAATGGCTTTTACATTTTGGTGGGAAGTGGATAACTGTCTTGCCACCTCTTGGATCGAAGGCTTACCCTTTAAAATACTTCCAACCGCAGCAAGCACAAGCCATTGCTTAGCCGTAAGGTTTTCCGGCGCAAGAATTCGGTCAAAAATAGCTTCAAGTCTTCTATCCAGTAAGAATATGAGTCCGAAACACTCATTCATCTCAGGTTGCCACCCATTTACCTTAAGCATGATATTTTCCCTCCACGTTAGGTAATACATTACCTTTATTAGGTATTATATTACCTATATTTTAAGCCGTCAATATTACTTTACATACAAACACATTTAAATTAATTTGCCTTAAGCAACTTAAAAATAGGCTATTGTGCTTTTAACAATAACCTATTTTCGTTGGATTTCCGCCCACAGAACTGGACATGAGAGTTTACACCAACCTCTTCTGCAATCTCAATACTGAAAAGGTTTTTTCACTATGTTCATTGTCACCGACTATTCCTAATATCTTGTCGAAGCCTAATTGAGTCCAGAATCTAAGTGCTGGCCAGTTCTTTAAGTGTACACCGATTCGTGCCTCGGAAAATCCGTTAACTGAAGCCTTATGAAGGATATACTTGACAAATTCTTGCGCATACCCCTTACCACCTAATCTAGCATGGTTCAGAACAAGGGGAATTAGGGTACGGTAATATTGGTAGAATGTTGAGATAGGTTTCCGAGAGTAATCCGATTTACAATCTGATTAACTTTAGCATCTAGAGACATATCGTCATTTAAACAAGTTAATGCAATCGAAAAACTAATGATCTTTTTATTCTTTTTCAAATATGAATAGATGATTTGTGCCTCATCAATATCATTTTGGGATAAATTACGTTTATGACACTCTTTTGTTACTAACTTATCACGGATAAGCTGCTTTATGTGATGTCTTAAATCCTTACTTTCTTCGGCTTCTATTTTTATTACTTCTCTATCGATAAGCCGATTTCCCTTAATAAGGAATAATTTAGCAAGTCCGGTATTGATAAATTCAATTGCTAATATATTTCTCTGCTTAGTTGAGGATTTAACCAATGCCTGTTTTCCAATCACATGTTTGAGTCCTAGATAATACTCCCTATATAAGGCAGCCTTTTCAAATTGCAGTTTTTCAATTTCCAAGTTAACCCTTTTAGAAAGTTCCTGAACAACTGCCATATCTTTCCCACTTAAAAGAAGCTGGATTTTTCGAATGTGAATCCAATATTCGTCGGGGTTGATCTGCCCAGTACAAACCCCCAAACAAGAACCTAGTTGTTGGAAAAGACAACCGTTAGCTCTCTTTGAGTATCCAGGGCTTGCACATTTTCGAACAGGATAAAATTCATACAAGTATTCTACTGTGGTTTCCACACGATTGCGACTAGTAAAAGGCCCAAAATATAACGCACCATCATTAACCCTTTCTTTGACAATAGTGACTTTAGGGTATAATTCAGATGGCACTTTTATATAGAGGTAATTATTGGAATTTTTCATCTGTTTGTTATACTTGGGTTTTATTTTCTTAATAAGTCGACATTCTTCTATAAATGCATCTAATTCAGTATCGGTAACTTGATATTCAAGTGTATGAATATTACGAATCATTTCTTTAACTTTGGGAGCTCTATCTTTTTGGTTCCTGAAATATTGGGACACCCTATTCTTTAGGTTTTTCGCCTTACCGACATATATGA
>JAUZPJ010000293.1 GCA_030706025.1 Bacillota bacterium
GAATCTACTCCAGGAAAAATAATGGATAGCTATAGAAGTGTTACCGTTTATTATAACAACTTAGATAATACCGATGATAAAAGGGAAACCTTTAGCTCCGATGGATACTATTACGGTCTCAAATGGCAGTGTGTAGAATACGTAAAGCGATTTTACTATGATGCAAAAGGGCATAAAATGCCGAACGTATTTGGCGATGCCAAAGATTTTTTTGACCCATCCGTGCCTCAAGGGGGCTTGAATCAGCAAAGAGGCTTAGTACAGTATAAAAACGGCGGAACGGAAAAACCGAACTCGGATGATATCTTAGTATTCACGAATCCACCGTATGGACACGTGGCAATCGTAACCAAAGTAACATCCGACACAGTTGAAGTAATCCAACAGAATAGAAAGAATTCGCGGCAAGTATTTGCTCTTATTGAAAAAAACCATCGTTACTTTGTTGGTACAAGTTCAAAGCCCGTTGGTTGGCTCAGAAAAGAATGATTTACAACCCTTTTACATTTCGTATTTAATTATGTATGCTAAAATAAGGGCGGAGGTACTTAATATCAACAAGGATTTTATTGAGGGAGGTAGAATGAATGATAATAGTTACCACTGAAAACATTACTGGGTACAAAGTAAAAGAAGTAAAGGGTCAAGTCTTTGGATTAGTCGTAAGAAGCAGGGGCCTTGGCGGCAATATTATTGCTACCTTAAGGAGTCTCGTAGGTGGGGAAATTCACGAATACACCTCTATGCTTGAAGATGCTCGTAAACAAGCGATCGACCGTCTCGTTATAAATGCAACTGCTATGGGTGGCAATGCAATTGTTATGATGAGGTTTGATTCGAGTGAAATCGGACAGTACATGAGTGAGGTCTTGGCCTACGGTACTGCCGTAGTAATTGAGAAGGACTAAGACTATGTCAAAAATCATTGGCTTTTATATTCTTGCTCAGATATTTATCGTTATTTTCGCTTTAATAGCGTTTGTGATATGGGACAAGAGGTATCGGAAGAACCATGGATTAGGTGTTCCATTAGGATTTGAGAAAACCGATGAGATAACTGTAGACCCGAGTAATGGAAAAAGGTTCAGGGTTTACTATAATTCCACCACTGGTGAAAGGTTCTATCACGAAGAGAAAAGTAATGGTTGACTTTTTTACAGGCAAGTGCTTACGGGTTGCCGTCCGTGGCAACCTCTGAATTGGCAGGCACGGCATGTAAGCTAACAAAGAATTCCCGACACTTCTTGCCTAAAATGTCTTGACGGTACCCGAAAGAATTGTTATAATTCATCAAAAGTTGATTGGAATTCTAGGAAATGAGGAGAGAGCTCCTTTTATTTTTTATCTATAAAGCATACTAAAAACATAGGAATAGTATGGTTACAGGTTGCGGAGTTATCATAGGAGGAGCTGAGAAGTTTGAGTGTAAGTATTGTTTTCATCGGATTAATTGTAGGTTTTTTAGTAGGATTGACCGGAGTTGGAGGGGCGGCGTTGTTGACGCCGATCCTATTACTTATCGGGATTAACCCAACGATTGCAGTCGGAAGTGATTTTGTCTATAACTCAATAACAAAAATGTTCGGAGTTATTCAACATTGGCGTCAAAAAACCATTAACTTTAAAATGGTTAAATATTTTTCGCTTGGAAGTCTTCCAAGTGCTTTGCTAGCCTTTGCTATTCTTCGTCATTTTGATTCTATTAAACGCGACGAATTTATTAAATATGGACTAGGTTACATTTTAATTTTGGTATCAATCAGCATCATCGTTCGGATAGTTCTTGATCAAAGATTTAGGCTCAAGGACAAACCGTTTAAAACGATTGAAGAAAAAAAGGGACTTACTATTTGTATGGGTGCCATATTCGGATTTATTGTCGGCTTAACCTCCATTGGGTCAGGTTCCTTATTTGCCCTTGCAATGTTATATCTTTATCGCATGTCAGCGACCGAAATAGTGGGTACAGATATAGCACACGCTTTTTTATTAGTTACCTTAACCGGACTACTGAATATTAGTTTTGGAAACGTCAATTATCCCTTAGTGTTCAATCTTTTAGTAGGTTCAATCCCAGGGGTATTGATCGGGAGCAACCTCTCAGCAAAAGTACCAGCCAAACCTCTAAAGGCTGCTATGGCACTTGTTGTTTTAGTAAGCGGTCTAAAACTGTTATAGCCATAAGCTTTGTTAATTAAGAGGGGATTCATAGAACCAGGGAATTAATTTATATGAAAGCTGTGTGAAGTTAGTCATGAATTTTGAACGAAAGGTCTTAAATACAGACATTCTTATTATTGGTGGTGGAACAGCAGGCTGCTATGCAGCTTTAACGATCGCTGATAATTCCAATTGCCAGGTCATTATTGCAGAAAAGGCAAATATTAAACGTAGTGGTTGTCTGGCGGCGGGTGTAAATGCCCTCAATGCGTACATTATTGATGGAGAAACACCAGAAAGTTATCTCGATTATGTACGTAATGATGCGGCAGGGGTAATTCGAGAGGATCTAGTCTATTCCATTGCCAAACGGTTAAATAAAGTAACGCGTAAAATGGAAAACATTGGGCTGGTAATTCAAAAGGATGCTCACGGTAAGTACGTCGCCCGTGGCCGCAGAAATATCAAAATAAATGGAGAGAATATCAAGCCCCTTCTCGCAGAGGCAGTTGAACAAAAGGAAACGATTCAAGTACTAAATCAAGTAACTATGATTGACTATGTTGTACAGGACAACCGGGTCATTGGCGCCTATGGTTTTTCGATCAACCATAATAGTTTCTATACAATTCAGGCAAAAGCTGTAATCTGTGCTACTGGTGGTGCCGCGGGATTATACCGTCCAAACAACCCAGGTTTTTCACGGCACAAGATGTGGTATTCACCCTTCAATACCGGTGCTGGTTACGCAATGGGGATCAGGGCCGGAGCCGAAATGACCACTATGGAAATGCGTTTTATTGCTCTAAGGTGTAAAGATACGATTGCTCCAACCGGGACGATAGCTCAGGGAGCGGGTGCGACGCAGATCAATGGTAGGGGAGAAGAATACGAAGGAAACTACGGAGTGACGTCAACTCCCAACCGCATGTATTCAACGATTAGAGAAAACATGGAAGGGCGAGGACCTTGCTATCTGGCAACGAAAGGAATGCCCATGCAGACACAGGAGGAACTTTACAAGGCTTATCTGAACATGGCACCAGCTCAGACCTTGCGCTGGATTGAGCGTGGACAAGGTCCATCGGTAGAAAATGTGGAGATTGAAGGTACGGAACCGTACATTGTTGGTGGGCATACTGCAAGCGGTTATTGGGTAGATACAAAGAGGGCAACGACCTTGGCAGGTCTGTATGCTGCTGGTGATGTAGCGGGCGGCAGTCCGCAGAAATATGTGACAGGTTGTTTCGCTGAAGGCGAGATCGCAGCCCTATCGGCATTGTCTTATCTAGAAAGAAACAGACCTGTTTCTATTGATCATGATCAAATTATTTCTGAATTTAACAATGTTACAAAATTCCTAAATAATCCTCCTGGGTTATTACGCATCGAAGATATTGAAGAAGCGATGCAAAAGGTGATGGATGAGTATGCCGGAGGGATATCGGCCGGTTATATCGT
Source organism: Bacillota bacterium (assembly GCA_030706025.1). Classification (GTDB taxonomy): domain Bacteria; phylum Bacillota; class Desulfitobacteriia; order Desulfitobacteriales; family Desulfitobacteriaceae; genus Desulfosporosinus. The sequence continues at coordinate 3,622 of JAUZPJ010000293.1, forward strand.
AAATTTCAGCAAGTTATCCATAGCACGGGAACAGATTAAGATATTATTAGATAGGAGTAACTATCTCAGAGCTCATGATATGCATGAGTTGATGCTTATCTATGAGGTGATTGATCGATTATATGTTTGCAAGGTTGTGATAGAGCATCTGTTAGCTAGAAAAGAAACAAGGTGGCATTGCTTTCATGAGAATGCTGACTATCCGGAAAAGGATGATGAACACTTTTTTAAGTATGTTAATTCACGCTATCGCGACGAAAAAATCGAGATCATTTTCCGAGAAATTGTGAAAAAGGATGAACAGTATGAGCATAATAATTAATCAGCAATCCTGTATTAGTTGCGGTAAATGTGTGGCTATTTGTCCGGGAAA
>JAUZPJ010000294.1 GCA_030706025.1 Bacillota bacterium
AATTCACGATTTAATCCTCCTTGTAAAATATTGACTCACATACGGTTATCCTATCACTGTAACAAACTGTAAGTCTATACAAAATCAATAACTTGTCAATAAATTTTATTAATTTACAAAACTATTAAATGTAGAACGCTCTTAACGTTTCCTATGAGCTATATCGTTTACAAAAGAGCGCCAGTCAGTCTCTAAACTGATTGGCGCCTATTGTTCGTATTCCTCTGCCTATAACATGCTTAAGTTCCAAGTTGCGGTTTCGGATGCAAGTCCCCAACCCGAAGCCGTTTCGGCGTTGACAGCATCGCAATGCTCAAGGCGTGCAGCAAGTTCACTTTAATATTCTTACTAAGTCCTCCATTATTATCGATATTAACAGCAATTGAAATCTCATACGTAACATTCGGGAATGTTTCCTCCCATTTACTTTTCCATTCCTGCCAAGCCTTCGGATTTTTGCGATGTAGCCAATAAGCAAAACCTATGAAGTCCGAATTATAACTTTGGGCCTTATCAATGGTTTGTTGCGCTATTTCAGTTAATCTTTGCCCTGCCTCGTCTTCTAATGATGGAATACTTTCCGGGGTAATCTCGATACCGCTCACCTCGTCTACATCCCCGGTCGTTTCAATTATTATTTTAAAATTAATCGAATTTGTTTGAACCTCAGGTATTATCTTACATTTACTAGATCTAAGTAAATAAGTAAACATTTCTTTGTCGCTGCGATGTACGGCTATGGGTGTCCTACCATTTTTGAAATTATTTCCTATCAACCGATAACCAATCGTCTCTTCAACGTTTAAATAGCCGATCAATTTATCGTCTTTAAAAGCCGCTAGACCAACGAGCTTAATTCTGTCTTCGTCGGACGTAGGGGATTTTGTTTTTTCAATAACCCCACAAACTGCTTCTCTGTCGTCACTCGTCAAATTTTGGAAGTACTGACTGAGGTCTTGGTTATATGATATTCCCAATTTTTTATTATCTGCCATATCGAGAATCTCACGGGAGAGGGTTTCGTTCATTTCCGGTTTACTATTTAAGACGTCATAGGCAGTCCCTTTAGCGACCATAAGATAGGTACGCAAACGAATTTCCGGATATCGACCTAACAGTTCAATCATCTGCTCCAAGCCTTCCTTCGCTAAATCTTCTCCAACTATTACTGCCTCCGTCTGACCGAAATAGGGTTGACGGGGTGTGTTCAGAGTGGCCTCCCGGGATGTTTCCTGTATGGTACTACCTGTACCCGTTAACAAAATATCCTCTGTTGGAGTTGATGTATCGGCGGACTTGCTGCTTGAAGGGTTTAATATTCTATCCGTAACTTGATATTGTTTCTGACCATCCACGGTAATCTTGTCATAACCAATTATTGAGACAACCGCGAGTTTTTCAAGTTCTCGTTCGCTCCAACATCCTGCTGTTGGAATAAGTAGTAAGCAGCCTAAAACGATGAGTAATATTCTTTTCATAACGATTTCCTCGTTAGCTTGTTACGAACTAAGGCAGTAAACCATAAAATTAATAGTAAAGCAAATTCAAAGATGAATGCTAACTTTATCCAAACATCTGTCAAAAATCTACTGAGATCCAAAGTATTACGAAAAAGATAAGTCGCTCCAAGGATCTGAACAACAGCCAACGCCCAGAGAATCCATTTGGAGTTATTTCTATTTAAACTCTGCGCCAATCCTTCATTGGTTACGTAATAAAAGACATTAATTTTCATAAACATAATCCCTATCCAGAAAACAAGGGTATACGTTTCCAGACGTTGAAAGATAGTCCCAATTTTTATGTATTTTATCAAGGACATTAAAGGAAAGGTAAGGATAGTCGATAATTCAGGACCAAATACCACTAGAGATGTGAAAATAGCCATACTAAGAGAAGCGCCAATGAGAAGAATTGCGAAAATTCCTTTACGAAACATTTGCTGCGGTTTGTTGACATTAGGCATAAACATGGCAACTAACAGGAACTCTCCAAACCAAGCCGAAGGTACAATGGACCCTCGCAGAATTGGCCTGAAGCCCCCCTCCAATATCGGAAGAACCCTTTCTATCTTCCAATCAGGCATCGTCATGGGAATTAAGATAAGATGAATTCCAACGAACAACGGAAGCAAAAACTGAGCCATTCGGCACATAACCTCCGGTCCCTTGATTACAACATAAACACTCGAAAGGATAAAAACCGAACATAAGACAATAATTGGCGTACCAGGCAAGAACATAATCGCTAATAGTTCTGCCAATTCCCGAATGATAATAATGTTTGTGACTAAAAAAAAGGCAACGTATAAGAATGCAAGCAACTTTCCAATAATTTTGCCAAAGATACCCTCACAATATTGAATAATTGTTTGCCCCGGATAAAGTTGGGCCAACCTTGTTACAAGAAACAGGGAGAGTATCCCCATAACCATCGGCACTGCTCCGGTTAACCATGCATCTTGGTGAGCCTCTTTTGCAGTTACTGCTGGCACAAACAAAGTCACTGTAGACATAATGGTTATGTACATTAACATAGCCAGTTGTGTCTCTGATATTTTCATTGTCGCAGGTTTACTCATTGTTTAATCCTGTTCTCCCGGTTTCTTAGGGCTAATATCTTGATAGATGCGCTGTGGTTTTTTATTACCGCCGAAGCGTGGCAGAAATTTCATAGCCCACGAAGGGGCACGAATAAATGTATCTTTCAGGGAACCAATCATCAGCGGAGCAAACGGTGCCAAATAAGGTACCCCAAATGAACGCAAATCACTAAGGTGAGCTAGTACTAGCATCAGAGCTATCATAATACCTGGGAGTCCAAACAATGATGCTGCAGCTAAAAAAAAGAAACGTAATAACCGGATACTAAAAGAAGCCCCCCAGTTAGGGATCGTGAAATTGGCGATTGCTGTAAGCGCTACTATGATCAGCACCCCTTGACTGACGAAGCCAGCAGCCGCTGCTGTTTGCCCGATCACCAACCCACCAACAGTACTTACTGCCTGACCACTTACTCTAGGTAACCTAATGCCCGCTTCTCTCAGCAACTCAAATATCAATTCCATACTGAACACTTCGAAAAAAGTCGGGAACGGTACTCCTCGCCGAGAAGCCATAAGGGAGGTGAGCAAAGGACCCGGCAGTATTTCCTGATGATAGGTTAAAGCAGCTACATAAAGGGCGGGCAATAATAGGGCAATATTTAGCGCAACAAATCGAAGCAGGCGGATTGATGTAGCAAAAATAGCTCTGTGATAGTAATCTTCAGCCGCTTGCAATAAGCTAACGAAAGTACAGGGCACGATCAAAACGTTAGGCGTATTATCGGTAATCAATGCTACCCGTCCTTCTAATAAGGCAGATGCGACCTTATCCGGACGTTCCGTTGTTTGGACAGTAGGGAAAACGGTAAATGTATCATCTTCTATTAGCTCTTCTATTTCTCCACTCGCTATAATTCCATTACCCCTATATTTATCCAGTCGAGCTTTAACTTCGCCTACAATTTTGTCTCCCGCAATGTCTTTCAAATAACATATACAAATTTTTGACTTTGTTAGTTCGCCGAGAATAACCATTTCCGTTTTTAATTGGCTTGTATGAAGTCTTTTGCGAACAAGGGCAACATTTGTACCTATGCTTTCTACAAAACCATCACGGGGACCCCTTACAGATGGTTCAACTTCCGGTTCTGTAATAGCGCGCCCTACGGGTTGTGTTATATTGACCGTAATTGCTTTGGCGGAGTTATTAACCAGTATTATAATGTTGCCTTCAAAAATCTTTTCCAGCACAGACTGGAAAGTATCAACCGTGGAAACGTCGAGGGTGGGTAAGAATTTACGAATTAATAGCTGAACATGGTCATTTTCAGCTTCTGTTATTTCGGAATCGATTTTAGGCAAGTCCAGCATAATACCTTGTAAGATGAACTCATGATTCGGATCAAGCATATTTAGATTCGATAAATA
>JAUZPJ010000295.1 GCA_030706025.1 Bacillota bacterium
AAATCATTATCTTTTTGTTTTTGCCAACCTTTATATTTCGAGCCGTCAAATGCTATTGTCATTTTTAAATTTCTCATGCCGTTCCGCCTTATCATTCATTATTTTACATCTATGTAATATAAGCCGTACTACATATAAACTCTGTCCGATTTTTACAAGTTTTTGTTATTATACCGCGTAATTATAGGAAGATGTATGCACTGACACATTCCCAAAAAGTAAGTACTTCGAGGTACCGAAGAAGCTCCACCGATTCCTATTGAATCTATATTCTTAGAAGCAATTTAAGAAGGAAGGAAAAATGTTAGAAAGACTTGTGAATCTTCCAAAAAAGCCCTCCCTCGCCAAAGCGAGAGAGGGTAATCCCCTTTGCCTTCCGGTAAGAGGTAAAAGGAGGTTGAAATGGGAATAAGAGTCCTGTATGTTAACCGCTGAGCGCGGGTAACCGCCTGTGATTATTTAAAGACGAAATTTACCGGCCCGTGACATTGTATGAATATAAGGGTTTCATCCAGTATATAATTTGCGAAATAATGTCGCTTTTTGTAATATTACCACGATTTCGCATACTTTCAATAGGGCATTGGTCCTAATTATAGTTGGCCTTAATTCTTAGAAACCCCCTCCAAACATGCCTTAAACACAGAAACCAGATCTATGAAAAATGACTCATTGATAATCAAAGAAACAAATACCCTCTCATAGAGTATTTGTTTCTTTGATTATATTTTAACAACTCTTTCTGGTTTGTTTTTCAATTCATGATCATTGTCTCCGGCGAACAGAGGTTCCAACCCAACGTCAGCTAGAATCGTTTCAATTATAAATTTTTCCTGTGCTGTCATACAATCTCCTCCCTAATGTCTAACAATTCCAAATATTCACTACAGTGGTAACTACATTATTGTAACCTATGAAGGATTACATATAAAGCAAAATGTTTGTCGTAATTAGATATACTATAGTACTATGGTGTACTCTGCCTGCAACCCGACCATTTGCAACCTGCTTATAGACTAAAATGTTATTCTTGCTTTAATGAGGTTCGCACTCTGTCGAGTATGTAAAGTATGATGACGAACATCTGGGAATAAGGTGCAACGTTCTTTACTTATTATATAGCTCATATCTCGAATTGTTACTATGAAAGCGTTTTATGCGTTAGTAAGAGTTCGTTTCAAGCTTTGTGTCTTCTCCTATTCAAAACATAAAATTAATTAATAACTTGAACATTTGGTTAGGTCGTAGACTTTTAGGAGTGGTATAATTCGATGAGGTAATAATTATGTACCTGTACTATAAGTATAAAGGGGATTGCTTATTTATGGAGAAAACAACGCAGCGCAAGATGGTCACAATTGCTATGCTTGTATCGATTTTACTGGTTGCTATCGATACAACCATCGTTACTACCGCAATGCCTCACATTGTTGAACAATTGAGCGGCTTGAATCTACTCAGTTGGGTTTTCGCTATTTATCTGCTTACATCATCCGTAACTACACCGATTTACGGTAAACTTGCAGACTTGTTCGGAAGGAAGTCCATTTTCATCTTCGGCATTATGCTTTTCGTCGTTGGTTCCATGGTATCAGGTATGGCACAGACGATGTATCAGTTAATTTTGTTTCGTGGGTTTCAAGGTCTCGGCGCTGGTGCCGTGCTGCCGCTGACGTTCACGATTATCGCTGATCTCTATCCAGGGGAAGAGCGCGCAAAAATGCAGGGGGTATTCAGCTCGGTTTGGGGCGTTGCCGGGCTGCTCGGCCCTTTAGTGGGTGGACTGTTTGTCGATCACATCTCGTGGCGTTGGATTTTTTATATCAACGTTCCGATTGGGATTGTTGCCATTTTATTAGTACTCAGTTTTCTTCACGAAACGACGATAGAAAAAACGAAAAAGACCATTGATTATTGGGGAGCGGCGCTGTTTACCATTTCAATGGGTTCACTTCTCTTCGCGTTGATCAGTGGGGGGCAGTTGTATGCGTGGAATTCAGTCGAGATTATCTCATTATTTATCATCGCCGTCATTTTTCTAATGTCATTTCTTGTTGTGGAGACCAAGGCAAAGGAACCGATGCTCCCATTATCACTCTTTAAAATACCGGTAATTGCCGTATCGAATGCTGTTGGCTTTGTGGCTAGTGGTGTATTGATCGGCGTCAATGTGTATTTGCCAATTTGGATACAAACGCTGCTTGGCCATAGCGCCACTAGTTCTGGACTAACACTCATGCCGATGTCTTTCGCTTGGCCGCTCGCATCAACTTTAGCGGGACGGTTCATGTACCAAATTGGCTCCAAAATCACTGCTGTATTCGGCGCGGTGCTGATTATGGCAGGTTCAGCATGGCTGTTGCTTGTCCATACCGGATCCCCTTATTGGTATTTCGTAGGTGTCATGATTGTCGTTGGCTTTGGAATGGGTTGTTCCTTTACGCCTTTAACCGTTTTGGTGCAGTCAGCCGTCGGTTGGAATTTGCGCGGCGCGGCTACAGCTTCCAACACCTTTTCGCGATCGCTTGGACAAACCGTGGGTATCGCAGTGTTGGGCACGGTGTTTAATAATACGTTGAACAAAAACGGCATGGCCCAGGGTTTACATGTGGTCTTTATCTTGGTATTCGCCATTTCAATTGTTACATTGCTGATAAGCGCCTTACTTCCATCGCATCGCAGTATAATAGCTCATCAAAAAGCGGATTAGAAAATAGCTGGGGATAAAGTCACTTAAAACCTAACAGGAATTGCCTTTTTAAAAGACAATTCTTGTTAGGTTTATTTTTATCGTCTTAAGGTAAATCACTGATTATGATATTTATACCCACTTCAAGAAATTCTTGTCTTACGAAGGTATATTATAGAGACCTTTCGCATTTTATAGAAGAGAGAAATAAGTACAAATTTTAGGAGGTGGTTTCCTGTGGGTAAAGATTATCTTTTGGTTGTCGATGATTATTTTGGAATACGCCGACTTTTATGTGAGTTTTTATCCCAAGAAGGTTTTCTCGTTAAAGAAGCAGCGGATGGACAAGCAGCTTTACAAATCGTACAAAATACAAATCCCAGACTTGTATTCTTAGATTTGAAGATGCCTGGTTTAAGTGGGATAGAAACTCTCATCAAATTGAAACAATTAAGTCCACAAACACTAGTGATAGTAATAACCGCATATGCCCTAGACAAAATCACTATGGAAGCTGTCAAGAATGCTCATGTTAATTACTTGGTTTATAAACCCTTTGACCTAAAAAAATTGCAGCTAATTTTACATACTCTACTTAGTAATCCTTTTGAGGCGTCTAAGTTAAGGCTAGTACAGTTGTAACAATAGGAAGTCTTAAGGCCAAAAGCTTATTTGGACACCTGCAGCACATCCCTCAAACTCACCGTTTTCATCGTTATGGACTTGTTTAGTAACTTCTTCATCCACAGATGCTGAGTGTTTATTATCCATTTCAGGTCCCCCGCAGTTAGGACAATTGCAGTAAGGTTCAACTTCATGGTCACAAGTACACTTCATTGTTTCTCCCCCTTAGTAGCTTTAACAGTTATAATAACTATAAATTTACTCTCTTCATCACTTTTTGAAAATTCTTCCTTGTACGTTAATACGATAATGCACAAGATTATTGGGGGGCAACCAATTAAGCTATTTTGGGTTTGCCGCCATTTATCGAGCTTAAAATTGTTACCATTGCCGAAATCTATAAATTCCCAAGTTCATCCAGGGGATAAGTGGCAATAAAAAAACGCACATTCGAGCGTCAAAAACATAGGTTAGGTACCAAAAGTTTATTACTCAATTTCAACCCACCACCCAAGCACATCCCTTAACTGCCTCAGTCCCTCTTTCCTAAGCATGTTACGCCTTTCCCTGATCTGGGGACCATTCCTTTATGTCGTACTTTGGTTTTTTGTCGAGTCAGCTAATAAGGTTAAGAAGA
>JAUZPJ010000296.1 GCA_030706025.1 Bacillota bacterium
CGGGATTTTACTAAAGGGAGACTAATTACCATTTTTGGGTGTGGAGGAGACCGGGATCGAGGAAAACGCCCGCTTATGGGAGAGGCAGCTGCACAGTGGAGTGATTTTGTCATAGTGACTTCCGATAATCCCCGCACAGAAGATCCTGATCAAATTATACAAGAGATTCTAACTGGGGTTACGGGGGTGGATTTTGTCGCTTTGCGAGACCGACGGGAAGCTATTTGGAGCGCTTGCCGTATGGCAAAGCCTGGAGATACAATTTTGATTGCAGGGAAAGGACATGAAACTTATCAGATTTTCGGAACTGAAGTTCATCCCTTTGATGATCGGGAAGTGGCGCGTGAAGCATTAAGGGGGTTAGGATATGCATAAATGGACCGTTGAAGAGGTTGCTCGGATCGCCCGAGGGAGGATAATCGGAAACTCAGATTTAGAGGTACAGGGGTGCGTCATAGATAGTCGTCAAGCCAAGGGCGGTGAGATGTTTTTTGCCCTGCCAGGGGAACAGGTGGATGGCCATAACTATATTGAAGCCGCCTGGAAAAAGGGAACGGTACTCGCGGTTGCAGAAGAAGCTCGTTTCAAGGGGACGAAAACACCATTTTCAGTGCCTGAGGATAAAGCTCTTCTTCTAGTAGAGTCGGTTTTCACAACATTGCAGGAATTGGCAAAAGCCTGGCGTCTAGAATTGGGGGCCAAGGTGGTCGGGGTTACGGGAAGCAATGGAAAAACCACGACTAAAGATATGATTGCCGCAGTTTTGTCTCGACGCTTTCGCGTTTACCGTAATAAAGAAAATCATAACAATGAATTGGGGCTTCCGCTAACGGTCCTTAATGCGCCGCCGGGTACAGAGATTTTGGTGCTTGAGATGGGTATGCGGGGTTTAGGAGAAATTAGAGCCTTGTGCGAGATTGCGAAACCGGATTTCGGGGTGATTACGAATATTGGTACAACTCATTTAGAGTTATTACAGACACAGGAGCGGATTGCTCAGGCAAAGTGGGAGTTAGTTGAGGCTTTACCGGAAGATGGAATTGCTATTATTAACGCCGAGGATTCATGGTCAGTAGAAAAATCGAGGAACGATCAGCATCCGATTCGTTTCTATGGTTTTGAAGGAGAGTTTATTCAACCGCAGATTACTGGGACTCAACTGCGACCGTGGGGGGCTTTAGGGACGACGTTTGATGTGAACTTTCAGGGTGAGGAGTCAACGGCAAATCTCCCACTGCCAGGTAGACACAATGTCTTGGACGCTTTGGCTGCATTAGCATTAGGGACGGCTTTCGGGGTTTCACTGAACGATGGATGTTTAGGATTGCGCGAGTTGGAATTGTCTAAAATGCGCTTGGAAATTAGAGAAGGTGTTTCGGGGGCAACGCTAATAAGTGATGTTTATAATGCGAACCCAGTATCGATGCAAGCTTCACTACAGGTTCTTAAGGAACGAGCGGGTGAGCATAAGACACTTGCTATTTTAGGTGAAATGTATGAGCTGGGAACTTCGGCGGAATCGGGGCATCGTGAAGTTGGGCGAACCCTTGCTAAGTTAGGAATTAGTGAACTTATTACAGTGGGTAAATTGGCAGAAGAAATTGCATACGGTGCACGTTCAGCAGGTTACTCGGAAGATCATATTAAGGTGACGGCTACGCGCGCAGAAGCAGTAACGAAAGCCCTGAATTTCCTAGCGCTATCGGGACCTGAAGTATGGGTCCTTATTAAAGGGTCGCGGGGAATGAAAATGGAAGAAATCACGATAAAACTTGAAAGATCTGAGTAAAGGATGGAATAACACATGTCTGAGCGTTTGGTCTTGGCGGCAGGATTAGCCTTTATTATTACGTTGGTCCTGGGCCCTTTCTTGATACCGGTCTTAAGGATTCTTAAGTTCGGTCAAACTGTACGCGATGATGGCCCTAAAAGACACTTGAAAAAGGCCGGAACTCCCACGATGGGCGGGATGATTTTTCTCGTCGGTATTATTGTTAGTGCCTTGGTTACAGCAGAACAACCCACTTCTCTAGAAATGGTGTTGTTAGTAGGAATTACCCTGGGATTTGCGTTAATTGGATTTATTGATGATTTTATAAAAGTTGTTATGCACCGTTCCTTGGGACTGCGAGCTTACCAAAAACTTATTGGACAATTCGGTTTCGCCTTCATTCTCATGTGGGTTTCAGTTCGATGGCTGGGGCGAGGGACGGATATAGCTGTTCCCTTTACTTCCCTGCACTGGGAATTAGGTTGGTTTTATTATGTCCTAGTTTCATTGGTGATTGTGGGAATGACGAATGCAGTCAATTTAACAGATGGTTTAGATGGCTTAGCAGCGGGAAGTACTATGTTTGCAGGAGTGAGCTATATCGTAATTGCCTTGTTGGCCGCCATACAAGGGGGTGGGGTAGCCGTTTTGGCACATGAGACAGATATGGCAGTTTTTGCAGCCGCTTTGACCGGCGGGTGTCTTGGTTTTTTGCGGTTTAATACCCATCCCGCCCGTGTCTTTATGGGAGATACGGGGTCGTTAGCCTTAGGGGGTGCTTTGGCAAGTCTAGCGGTACTCACGAAAAGCGAATTAGTGTTTCTAATCATCGGAGGTTTGTACGCTGTAGAGGCACTTTCGGTAATAATCCAGGTAATTTCATTTCAAACAACGGGTAAGAGGGTCTTTAGGATGAGTCCAATTCATCATCACTTTGAACTCGGAGGTTGGAGTGAATGGAAGGTGGTTATTGTCTTTTGGACAGCCGCGCTGGTTTGCGGGATTGTGGGGATCATGGCATATATGCCTACTTTGGGCTAGAGAGGAAGTTTCTTTGCACGTTCGCACTCGCTGCATTTGCTATTCGCTTGACGCTAGGGCTAAAACGCGGAACCTCTGGGCTTTTCTGCATGTGAACCTTCGCGTTTCTTCACGCCCTATCGTCTGCGCTCATTGACGCAAATTCCGCTGAAGTGACTCACTTAGCAAAGAAACTTCCTCCAGCTTTGGGGTCGACGGGAGTTAGAACGAGGGGGAGAACGACGGGGGAGCTGTTTGCGTCATATACGCAAAAGCGCTAGGGGCAAGATGCAAGCTTGGGGACGGTTTTGGATTTGCATAATTATAACTTGACTTTCCTCAACCCCTTCTTTGAAGTGGTTGAGATAAGTTTTCTAATTAACTATGAACATTTTGGGCGATTTTGAATAGCATTAGTCTGAAAAGATTAGTGCCCATATTAAGAGATTGTAGTTCAGCGGCGGTGTCAAAGCCGAAATGGCAATATTTATGTAATGGAGGATTACTTACGTGGAATGGATGAATAAACGTGTTTTGGTGATTGGTGCAGGCCTTAGTGGGCAGGCGGCTGTTCGGAAGCTTCGGCATTTGGGCGCGGAGGTTTTTCTGACGGATAGTAAAGGGATGGAGCAACTCTCCGGGGTTGGGGAGTTAGGCCTTGATTCGGGACATTTGTTATTGGGTGGAGTACCTGAATTTGCTGGGATTAAACCTGAGTTGATTGTTTTATCTCCGGGGGTGTCTCCGAAGTTATCCCTCGTTCAGGAGGGAATTTCTCAAACTATTCCCGTTTGGAGTGAGGTTGAGCTGGCGATGCATGATTGCCCTGCTCTTTGTGTTGGGGTCACTGGGACGAATGGTAAAACAACGACTACGACGCTGATCGGGGAATTAGCTAAGCGAACGGGCAGGCCAACGACTGTGGCTGGTAATATAGGTGTGGCTTTAAGTGGGCAAGTTGAAGGAATGGATGACAGCAGCATTATTGTGGCTGAGCTTTCTAGTTTTCAGCTAGAGTTTATTGACAAACTTCGTATTCATGTGGCAATTTTGCTAAATATTACTCCCGACCATTTGGACAGGCATGGCACTCTTGAAGA
>JAUZPJ010000297.1 GCA_030706025.1 Bacillota bacterium
ACTTGAACTCTGACGTGAACGTGTTTAAAGAGCATATATCCGAGGGTTCCTGGCAGAAGAAAAATCGGAAGGGATATCCACAGATAAAGGGAGCGCTCGGTCACACAATAAAGCATAAGTACAAAAAGCGCATAAAACTCTAAAGCAGTTCCAAGGCTTTTCTGAGCAGCTAAAAGTCCAAGGGCAAATGCTGACATTACGATAAAGGGACCTAACGTTCGCCAATCCGGTAATGAGAAGCTTCCAATCTGGACGGTCCCTATACGCAGCAGCTCCTCATTTTCTTCCAGATACGTCGCCATAAACAAGAGCAAAGCTAGCTTAACAAATTCTTCAGGTTCAACCCCAATTCCCCCGATTTGCAGCCAACTAGTTGCTCCACCAGACGAATAGCCAAACACTAGGGTCACTAGCAACAATCCCACAGCTAGCAGCCCCCATAGATATCTAAAGCTTCCTAATTGCCTATAATCCCGAATCATCCATAATACTGCATAAAAAATCAAAAGTCCGATATTTGCCCACCAGAATTGACGCAGTCCTGATTCCGGACGAATTCGTACCAAAAATACAAGTCCTAAAGCCATGATCGCTTGGACTACGGGTAAAATGTAGGGATCTCCCTGGTAATGGAGGATTTGCTCCATCAAGCTCCCTAAAAGGAGTATGACGGTAAAAGCAACCGCTTGCCACAGGAGTTGGCTCTTAACACCGTCCCATTTCAGCAGGCTCAATCCCATCCACATCATTCCTAAAATTAAGATTCGCCACGTAAACCGCTGATTCATCGGCTTAATCCGTAATACAGCACAAAGCTGTAAAGTTATCGGGTGCTCCCCGTTCTATCGTAAGCTGACGCAACCTCTCTAACCTTTCTTCCCAAGAACCCGGTTCGAGAAATTCTGCCGCGAGTTCTCGATCACTGATCATATTGGAAAAGCCGTCAGTGCACAAAAGGAATACATCTCCTGTCTGTAAACGTATGCTCCGGCAATCTACCTCAATATCTTGCTCCGCCCCCACAGCACGCATAAGTACATGCCGTTGAGGGTGCTTTTCTGCCTCTTCGAGAGAGATCTGTCCTAACCTCATAAGTTCGCCTACTAACGAATGGTCGATGGTCAAGGAAGTTAACGTCTCATTGCGCCAGAGATAAGCCCGACTATCACCAACGTGTGCAATAGCAACCTCAGGGCCGCGGACCAACAGAACTGTCATTGTTGTTCCCATCCCAGCATTTTCCGGATCGGTTGTTGAAGATTCATAGATAACCTTATTGGCATGAATAAAGGCCTTTGACAACTCTTCCTCCAAGGCTTGATCCTTCAGCCCCACAAATTTAGGAACTGATGTCTCCAAGACGTTCAATGCCGTTGAAGAAGCCACTTCTCCGGCTCTGTGTCCCCCCATACCATCGGCAACAGCATAAAGCCCCTCTGCAGGTAAAACTAAAAATGAATCCTCATTGTTTTTACGAATACACCCTTTTTCACTAAAACTTAGTACTCTCATTTTGCCACCTCGAGTATTGGAAGGTAATACTTCCAATTTTCACATAATCCCCAGCAACTAGTTGAACCGGAGAATGGATTTGCTCGCCATTAACCCAAGTTCCATTCGTACTTCCTAGATCTTCTACTATGGTGTTCCCTTTATGCAGCCGAAAGCTTGCATGTTCAATAGACGCAAAGTGATCCGGCAAAACAATATCATTATGCTTGCCACGTCCTAAACACAGCCCTTTCGTATCCACCTTGAAAACACGTCCCTTGTCAAGCGTTTCAGTCCCTGTGAGAACCTCCAAACGCCCGAATTCATGGGATGAACGTTGAAAAATCCCTTTATGTTGAAGGTCCGCCAAAAGTGCCGTAAAAATTCGAAAGATAAACAGATAGATAAGGGCGACAAATGTGAGTCGTCCAAGGACTAAAACAAATTGCATATAACCCTTACTCTCCAATTTATAATGATTTTTTAATGACTAAAACACTTTGTCCAATTTGAATACGGTCGCCAGGAGCTGTTGTTTGATGTGTAATTCTTTGGCCATTAATAAAAGAACCATTTGTGCTGCCCAAATCATCCAGCCACCAACCGCTTTCTCCGTAGGCAATCTTTAGATGCCGCCGTGATACCTCAGGGTCATGGAGCACCAAGTCACATTGCGCGTGGCGCCCAATAAAAACATCATCCTTCTGAAGCAAGAAAGTCTGTCCAACATCTGGACCCTCTATGATTTCGAGAAAGTAATCCGAATTCCTTCCTGCGATGTCCTGGGCAAGGGAGTTTGTCTTGACAAGCTCTTTAAAAATCGTTGTACTTTCACGCCAATTCGATTCTTTTATAGCATCTGTTTCTTTTTCTTCCTCTCCCCAGTCTACATCAATTGAGTCATCAAAATCAATTTCAACGACCATCTCACGGGGATTCACCGTCTCATCAGCGTGTAATTCAATCGCTGGTTTTGATAAAAACGTATACCCGTTACGTTCCGCCTCCGCAAATAGATATTTCGATAATTCAATGAGAAAAACGTCCCCAAAACTCGCCAACGGCCCCCAATCACTAGGATGTAGATACACCCTATAAATATTCGGAACGTACACTTGCGAAATACTGACCTGCTTATTTTTGAGCATTGCTTTCACAAGTTCCTTGGCAATTTCTACCGGTTGAAGCCGTCCCCCCCCTTTCTTGAACGCCCCAGTAAATAGAAATTCTGCCATTCCCTCAAATCGGGCCAATAGGCTCATTATCTTCACTCTCCCATAGTCTACGAAGTTGACCACAAGCAGCATCAATATCCGTCCCCCGTTCTTCGCGTGAAAAAACGGAGATTCCTGCATTTTCTAACACTTGGGCAAACCTCTTGATCTGCTCCGAAGTGGGGCGCTCCATTCCAGTTCCTGCCACCGGGTTAACCGGAATCAAATTAACATATCCTAAATGCCCTTTTAACAATCTGACAAAGGCCTTAGCTTCCTCATTCCTCGCGTTCTCAGAAGTCAAAGCCACCTCGAAGGTGACACGCCGACGTGTAATTCGTATGTACTCTTCACATGCCTCCATAAGAGAGGCCAGCGGATAGCGTCGATTCATGGGAACCAACTGGTTTCGCACGTTGTCCTGAGCGGCATGTAGAGATATAGCCAATCCCACCTGAGGATTATCTTTGGCTAACTGGATAATCCTAGGTACGACTCCACTGGTCGAAATTGTCATCCGCCGCATACCAATCTTTTGGCCTTGTTCATGATTTAAAAGTTGGATAGCCTTTAGAACCTGATCATAATTAAGAAGAGGTTCTCCCATACCCATAAAGACAATGTTAGTTACCTGAAAATCCGGATCCTCTCGACGGACACTATGAGTAATGTCCAAAACTTGGCCCACGATTTCTCCTACACTAAGATTCCGCCGAAATCCTTCCAAGCCGGTCGCGCAAAACGCACATCCCACTGCACATCCTACTTGGGTAGAGAGACAAATCGTATGACGATCGCGTGTCATCGTCCTCTCGTAATCCATTAAGACACACTCGATAGTCTCTCCATCATGAAGACGAAACAAATACTTTCGTGTACCATCCTTTGATCGTTGTTCACGAACCAGTTCCAAGGGATAAAATTGAAAGTGAGAACTTAACGTTCGTAGGTCAGCCTCTCCTAGGTTTCTCATATCATTCCAACTTCGCACCGCCTTTTGCTGCACCCATTGGAATAATTGGGTTGCCCGATAACGTTTAAGTCCTATCCCTTGACAAATTTCAATTAGTTCGTCAAGCGAACAACCACGCAGTTCAATATCTTCCATAATCGTTATTATTCACCCAATTCATTCCAATTAAACTTCCCTGCGCCGGAATTTAGCGATGAAAAATCCATCCA
>JAUZPJ010000298.1 GCA_030706025.1 Bacillota bacterium
AGATTCACCAACCAGACCAAACGCTTCCTTTTTGTTAATGGTAAAAGACACCCCGTCCACAGCTTTTAAAACAGCAACAGGTTTACCAAAAAAATCTGTATCTATCACAAAATGCTTAGCGAGGTTTTGGATATCCATCAATACTTCGCTCATTTTTCTCCCGATCCCCCTTCCACTGCTTCCTCACATAAAGAAAACCCGGCTTTGTGCCCGAAGACACTGTCTTCGCACGAATTAGCCTTCTTGCAGCCCTTGGCACCGGCAGAAGCTGAGGTTGCAGTTATGCCACCACAAGTTATACTTTCTGACTGGTACAAAAAGCAGCGTACCTTATGTCCTGAGATATCCTTTAATTCAGGCATTTCTTTGCTACAGCGTTCCATACTGTGGTCGCAGCGGTCGGAAAAGGGACATCCCTGAGGCATATTAAGTGGGTTGGGAACCATGCCTTTGATCATATACAAGCGTTTTTCACTATCATCGTCGATTTGCGGAATAGACTGCAGCAATCCTACAGTATAGGGATGCAGGGGACGGGTAAAAAGGCTCCTGACTTCTGCTTCTTCCATAATTTTGCCACAGTACATGACTATGACACGGTCAGCTGCTTCAGAAACTACGCCCAAATCGTGGGTTATGAGCAAAACTGCCATATTAAACTTTTCACGCATTCGATAGAGCAGTTCGAGAATCTGGGCTTGAATTGTAACATCAAGAGCCGTAGTGGGTTCGTCGGCTATCAATAGTTCGGGCTCACAGGCAAGCGCCATAGCCGTCATCACTCTCTGACGCATACCGCCGCTCATCTGGTGGGGATAATCGTTAGCCCGTTGGGCCGCTGAAGGTATACCCACTGTATCCAGCATTTCAATGGTACGAGCCAGGGCCTGTTTTTTGGAGATCTGCATGTGCGTCATGATGCTTTCCATGATTTGGTCTTTGATGCGCCAGACTGGATTCAGCGAGGTCATCGGTTCTTGGAAAATCATGGATATGTGATTGCCCCGGATTTTTTTTAGTTCGTTCTTACTTAGTTTATTTAAGTCCTGAGATTTAAATAAGATTTCCCCACTAGCAATCCTACCGGGTTTTTGTAAAAGGCCCATTATGGACAGGGAGGTCACACTTTTTCCTGAGCCGGACTCGCCGACAATCGCAAGAATTTCGCCCTTATCTATCGTAAAGCTGATATCATCGACTGCCTTGACAATGCCGCGTTTCAGCTTAAACTCCGTGCTTAAATTTTTTACTTCCAGCAACATTCCTGTACACCGCCCTTATTTTATTCTGGATTTGGGATCAATCGCATCCCGCAGCCCGTCGCCGAGTAAGTTAAAGGCCAGCACAGTTATCGTGATGGCGATACCTGGAAAGATCAGTGTATAAGGCGCGGTAAAAATAAAGCCTCTTGCTCGGCCAAGCATATCGCCCCACTCAGCAAACGGCGGCTGTACACCCAGACCCAAAAAGCCTAGTGCTGCCGTATCCAGCACTGCGCTGGAAATACCTAAAGTAGCCCTGACAACGATGACTGAAATGACATTAGGCAAAATATGTTTATAGATAATGCGGCTAGATCGGTTTCCTATGACTTTGGCCGCTTGTACAAAATCATTTTCTTTAACGGAGAGAATACTTCCACGCACAATACGAGCATACTCTGGAATGGACACCAATCCAATGGCTATAATTGCTTTGTCCAACCCTTTACCCAAAGCTGCCATAAAAGCAATGGCTAGCAAAATGGACGGTATAGCTAACATCATATCCATGAGCCTCATGATCACTGTATCCGTCTTGCCGCCTCGATAACCAGCAATAGCACCTAAGATAACACCAATGGTAAGCGAAATAGCAACGGCGGCAACACCAACGAATAGGGATATTTTCGTTCCATCAAGGATTCTGCTGAACATGTCCCGGCCCAATTGATCTGTCCCGAACCAATGTGCGGCATTCGGATGGATAAAACCTTTGCTCATATCGGAATAATTGGGGTCATAAGGCAGAATCTGTTTACCCAACAACTCGCTAACCCATATTGTTAGGGCAATAAGCACCAAACACCCAATGATTAGCAGGCCGACGACCGCCGCTTTGTTCTGTCTAAGGGTTTCCCACATTACTCTTAGCTGCGATTCCGGTTTTTCCACGTATTCTGCAGCCTGTAGCAGATTCTTATCCTTTGAACTATGCTCAACTTTCATACAAGCTACACCTCTTTTCCAGAATATTTAATACGCGGATCAAGGAATGCATAAATCACATCGACTAACAAATTCACCAGTACGAAGATGGTAGCGACGAGCAATACCACACCCTGGACTACAGGGAAATCAGATTTCAAAATGCAGGCCACAGTATAGGCGCCGATACCAGGCCAGGAGAAAACAGTTTCCGTCAGGACAGCACCACCGAGAAGACTTCCAAGCTGCAAACCAATCACTGTAATAATGGGAATTAAACCATTTCGTAAGGCATGCCTGACGATCACCCTGCCCTCCCCAATACCTTTGGCCCTAGCGGTGCGGATATAATCCTGCTGTAAGGTATCTAACATGCTAGAACGAGTCATTCGAGTAATGATAGCCATGGAATACATAGCAAGGGCACTCGCCGGTAGAATAATGTGCTGCAATGCATCCTTAAATGCACTCATATCACCGGTCATCAAACTGTCAATTAAGTAAAATCCCGTTACGTGGATGGGTTCTAAAAGAGGGTTGATCCTGCCGTTTGAGGGAAACCAGTGTATAAGACCTGAAAAGAAAATAATAAGCAAAATACCGAGCCAAAAGATGGGCATAGAAACCCCGATCAGCGCTAGCAGCATACCGGCATTATCGAAAATCGAGTTCTTTTTGACTGCAGAGATTACACCAATCAGGATGCCGAATAAGGAGGCAAGAACGATGGCCACAATAGCTAGCTCGATTGTAGCGGGAAAACGAGTCAAGATCTCTTTAGTAACAGGTATCTTTGTATAGTAGGAAGTACCAAGGTCACCTGTTATTGCACCCTTCAGATAATGAAAATATTGCAGATAGATCGGATCATTCAGACCATTGGCCTGCCGCCAAGCCTCTGCAGCCTGCTGCGTTGCGTGTTGTCCCAAAACAATAGGAGCCGGATCCGGTGAAAAAACGCGCATGATGAGAAAGACAATGATGGATACCCCGATCAGCACGGGTATTAACATCAAGATTCTTTTAATAATATATTTGAGCATCAGCATCACCCTTTCGACAAAAACAAAACCGGGAACCGGTATTAACCGGTTCTCGGCAGTCTTAAATTATTAGAACTCTACAAGACTCTTATTTCTTTGCAACCCCGGCAAACGGAGTTATTCCGGTCATATGGAAATAGAAGTTTTGGACACCGGGCCTATAGGCACAAAGTGTTTGTGCGTGGGAAATTGGAAGCCACACAGCATCAGAAGCTGAAATTTTTTCCAGTTGGGTGTAAATTGCATTGCGCTCAGCGCCAGCAGGAGTTGCCACTCCCTTGGCGATTAATTTGTTAAATTCGGGATTTTTATAAAGCGCGATGTTCATCGTTGGGTCATCGACCGATTCGAGGTACATAAAGTTGTCAGGGTCGCCGTTATCACCAATCCAACCATAGAACGCGACATCATAATCGCCAGCTTTAACTTTTTGCTTATATGTGGTCCAGTCAAAGGAATCAATCGTAACTTTAACACCGACTTTGGAAAGATAGCCTTGAACTGCTTCAGCCAGAGACTGTCCTGTAGCGGCATTATATGGTCGCGGATTGGTATAAGTGATCATGTGCAAGGATGTCAATCCAGCATCCTTCAAGGTCTTGGCAGCAGCAGTAGGATCATAGGCTACTTGGGAAA
>JAUZPJ010000299.1 GCA_030706025.1 Bacillota bacterium
CAGGAATCTTAGCCATTCCTGGATTTCTTTAATGAATACGTTTGATTTATTCTGAGGAGGTTTAAATATCACTCAGGTGGGATAGATCGACCTATTGCCATCAATTTTAGTTCGCTCTCTATAAAAGTACCTTCAGATACTTTCTTATGTTTATTAAGAACAATTTCAGGTTTATGTACGCCAGCCCGGCGAGAAGTCTCTCGGATTAATTCTTCTCCCTTTTCCTGGGCATAGTTTTCAGCTTCCTTTAGAGTGGGAAAAGTCTCTCTTCCCCAAGGAGCATGTACAATATAGGGTTCCTCTCTGCCCTGTGTTATCAATATTTTTATCGTTTCGACCACCTGTCCAGCAGCAGCTCCTATGGCGTTAGCCACCTCTGCATGGGGTGGAACTAAGACCTCGCTATTAAATGCTTCTCTCATTCTGGGAATATAGGCAGAGGCAGGAGCACCAATGGCAATGATGGGTGTCTTAAGCTCCAACTTAACTCTAAAGTCGTTGTCTATTTCTCGACCTAAAATGCTATCTAAAAAAAACTTTGTAGATTTATCCGTCGCTAGATTCATTTCTAGACCATTCTTATAAATTAAACTTTGGATAACACTTAAGTTGAGTCTATGATCCACTTCTTGTAAGGCTACATTCAAAAATCGTTCAAGGTCCATTCCTAAACGGCGACTTTGCACTCTGGCAGCCTCTGTAGCCGCTTCGACACTCCACTCTGTGAAATGTCCTAAGGCATGTAATAAATCCGTTGGCGTAAAGGAAATTCTACCGATAACCTGGTCCCGTTCTAACTTGGATAGTGATAAGCGATTGGGGTCCATACCCAAGTTTTCTGCTAACGCAAAAATATTATGAGCCCCATCTTCAAGTGCTCGTATAATTTCCCATTCTTCTGCATTCCACTTCGTATTATCGACTGGCTGTTTGAGAAGCATCCAGCAATCGACAGGTTGTCCATCCAAGATGTTTCGATGAATGCTTACACGTTTCAATTCATCGGTTAGATGTGGATAACGAATTGCTTGGGCTGACAATGGCCACACTCTACGCGGTCCCACTAAAATTTTTCCGTATTTAGTAATCTGGATATAGCTATCTCCGCCAATGCCAAAGGTACTGATATTGGCCGCCTCTACCCTGGTCTTCCAGCCCCCTACCGTTGCTCCATCTGCATTTAATTTAGGCAACCCCTCTTCAATCATAGCGATATCAGTGGTTGTCCCACCTATATCAAGAACGATCGCATCCTTTGTGTCCGTGAGAAAAGTAGCACCTAAGATACTAGCCGCCGGACCAGAGAGAATCGTTTCTATAGGTCTCTCCCGAGCGGTTTCTTCACTCATTAGGGAACCGTCCCCTTTCACGACCATAAGTGAAGCCTTAACGCCTTTCTCTAGTAAAACCTCTTTTACTGTCTTTAGGAGTTCATCTATAACGGGTAATAAACGGGCATTTAAGCAGGCAGTAACAGTACGTTCCTGAAAACCTAACGCTGAAGACAGCCAATGAGCACAAACAACCGGTACATCCCATTCCTCTTTTAAAATACGGTAAGCCACTTTTTCGTGTTCCGGATTACGAACACTAAGTAACCCTGAAATCGCTACGGCCTCGACTCGTCCGTACATTGCTCGAATCGTTTTACGCACACTTTCTTCATCTAAATCGCAGACAGGACGTCCACTTAGATCATGACCACCTTCAACCCAGGCAATTTCTTGCGCGGGCAATTTTCCTGTAGGCTCCTTGCCAATCAAAAGCAAACCAACCCGACATCCCCGATCTTCTACAACAGCGTTTGTTGCCAAAGTCGTCGATAAAGCCACCAAATCAATTTTTTCCTTCTCTAAACCTTGTAGATGATCGATACATTCTCTAATCCCCACGGCTAGATCTCCCGGAGTAGTAAAAGCTTTCGCTTTAGCTTTAACGTCTTTGCTGGTTAAATCAATTAGGACACCATCAGTAAACGTTCCCCCAGTATCTATTCCTAAAATAAGAGACACTACAGTCACTCCATTTCTTTTGGAATAATGGTCCGCTACCCTGTTTGATGTTGTGTTTTGTTTAGACGTTTCATTAACTATTGATGTCCCCATATATATTTTTAATTCATATAATCTTCTGATTTATTGTGTGCAATTTATCATAACATAGTATTTATTGTTTATTTCCACTACATGTATGCCCGTTTTGCTACATTTAAAGCATCATTGGTAGGATAAGCAAGAAATTAAACGTGATGATTGTACTTTAGGTTCTAAGGAAACACAGGATTAAACCATCTGGAATAATATAGCAAAAAGGAGGTGCAGGAATGGGTCAACGGGATGAATTCAAGAGTCAATACCCTCCGCATATTTGGTATCCGCCACTACAGTACCCTATAAATACACCGTTTGTCGAGGATGGGAAGAGAGCCATCAACTATTCTAAGCCTTTCCTAAAACCTGAGCATGAGTCTGCGGGACCTACCGAACGAGATATTGTGGTTGCTGATATTTGGCCTTTATTGCCTGCCGCTGTTGGAGCTGTAGCAGCAATCTTATTGCTGCTTATAACAAACCATAAGCAATGGAAGGATGAAAGCGGTAAAGGGAGTTCTGAAGGATATCCTGAGCCTCAGGATACTCCGGTAGGGTCTGCTGTCGTCGTCATATATTCAATCATCGCAACTGCAGGTGTGTCATACTACGTGTTTAGGGTGTTGACAGCAAAAGACGGGCATATGATTACAGCATTTATTCCGGTGGTCTCGGCCATTACCCTTTTAATGATTTATTTTGCTGTTGCTTATGATCTTGAATATAATATGGTTCCCGGAAGTTTTACAGGAACTCATTTCGGAAATGACATCGTCACCGAATTATTTACGTTTGTCTATTTTAGTGTTACGACCTTTGCTACTGCAAGCATGGGAGACTTCTCGCCAATCAGTAATGCCTCAAGAATTCTAGTAACTCTTGAAGTCCTCTTCTTTATATATATCTTTACAATGGGGATTGTCTTTTTTGCCGATTCTTAAAGTAGTGGACAGTGAACTTCTAACTATACGCAAAGTTAGAGTTACTCTAAAATAGATAGTTTACCTTATTTAACGAAATTAATTTGGGAATATTAACCTGGTCAAAGAAGGAAATTATTAAAGTCTATAGAATATCTATAGTATCGATACTATATGCATAGCGATAGTAGTTGAGGTGTACACATATGAATGAAGAGAATATTGTTGACTAAAAGGAGGTGATCGCTTTCATTATGTAACGATTGACATCGTGAAAGAACCTATTAGACAATCGTCTTCATTGATTTAAAAGGATACCTAAGTATTGATTGATCTTATTTTGATTAAACCATTAATTATGTTGAAGGAGGTAAGGTTTTGATACCTATAACACCTACAACCGAAACAAAACAATCAACTCAGAAACCATTAAAGAATCGGTTTGATCGCTCGGAGTGGGCAGGTGCTTTTGGTGACCTGGGGACACTTATCCCATTTATTATCGGTTATATTTCAATCATGAAGTTAGACCCCTTGGGTGTACTTTTTATGTTTGGGATTCTCCTAATAGGCTCAGGATTATATTATAAAACCCCCGTTCCAATCCAACCTATGAAGGCAATCGGTGGAGCTGCCATTACTCAAGCGTCAGCCATTTCTCCTGGTATGGTATGGGGTGCAGGCATTTTTACGGGCCTATTTTGGTTGATTTTAGGTCTTACAGGCACACTCAACTACGTTTCCAAAATAGCGACGAAGCCGGTGATACGGGGAATTGTATTAGGACTTGGTCTCCTTTTTA
>JAUZPJ010000003.1 GCA_030706025.1 Bacillota bacterium
TGTTCTGCGAGATCGTCTTTCTTAAATGCTAAATCGAGAAGACTTTGACTTCCGTCCCTTTAAATAAGGGACGGCTTTTTCTATGTAAATATATACAAGCTTTTATGTAATAAGGTAATTGGCAATTACAAACTAGTGCGGGTTTAATATTAGATAACCTCAAATATTAAGCTTCTTTTTCCATTTACCAAAAAGGGGTAAATATTTGGTTAAATATGTTATTATTATTTATAGTTGTACACAAAAAAGCAATAAATACTTTGCAAAGGGCTATCTTTAGCATATAATAGGAAACATATGGAGGAAAGTTAGGAGTGAGGAATGTGAAAACATTTGAAGGTATTTGTACATTGTTGCGCAATCACTCCTATAAATTAACTCCTCAGCGTCAGACGATTTTACAGATGTTTTTAGAACAAGAGGATCGTCATCTAAGTGCTGAAGAGTTGTATATATTGGTTAAAAATCAAAACCCTGAAATAGGTTTAGCAACAGTATATCGAACACTTGATATACTGGCAGAAATTGGAGTATTGCTTAAAAATGATTTTGGAGATGGCAGAGCAAGGTATGAATTTAGTAGAAAAGATGAACGGCACCACCATCATCACCTTATTTGTTTAAGGTGTGGAAATGTTTCGGAATTCGATGACGATTTGTTAGAGTCCCTTGAAGCTGTGATTATAAAGCGAAATAAATTTAAAGTCATGGATCATGATTTAAAATTCTATGGATATTGCCAAAAGTGTGAAGAGGTGCGGTAAAGCGCCTCTTTCTTAGTTTCTTAGTTTCTTAGTATCTGAGGATAAAGAAACTTTCCTCATATTGTGATAGAAAATATAGAACATAAGATAGTCAGCTACATTATTATACGAATTAGCGCGCAATTAATAGGCATTTGGCGTACGATTTTAGGAATAAAGAAAAGGGAAAACAGGAAAGAAGGAGAAGATGTATATGGTAAAATAAGTAAAAAGGGGCGAAGACCTATGGGTGTACCTTTGGCCTCGAATGTAAAACAAAAAAGGCCATCTCTTAAGAGTTCATATTTATGGAATACTTTGCAAGCCAAATGGCATCATTGGTCTGGGAAGACTGAAATTGCTGTCCAGGAATGGGTAGATATGTTAAATCAGGACGAGACTAGGCCACGTCTTCGAGAGGTCGGATATTTGATCGATGTCCAGGCTTATCAAGAAGCAAGAGATTATCTAGAACGTTTTGATAACGACCGTAATGAAAATTCAGCGGAAATATGCTATCTGCTAGCTCGTTGTTATCTCGGGCAAGCACTCATTCCTTTGGCTAAAAGCAAGATTGAGCGGGCTATCCTTGAAATGCCACAGAAAGCCTGTTATTGGGAACTTTTAGCGGATTGTCATTTAGAACTTGGTGATTGGCTTGAAGCGATTAAGGCCTTGGATAATTCGTTTCGTGCCTCCCCAAAAAGAGCAGAAACGAATTTTCGTTTAGGGACTATTTACGCTTATCATGAAGAGTATAAGGAAGCTTTAAGGTGTTTTCAAGGATGCTGTGAACTAAAACCACGCGAATCTTTATATTGGGAAATGAAGGCGGAGATGCATTTGCAGTTAGAACAATTGTCTGACGCATGCATAAGTTTTGATAGAGCGCTTCGCTATGGGGGAACCCCTGACCTAGCTGCTCGATTAGCATACTGTTATATTCAGACAAATCAAATCAAAAAAGGGATTCAGTACTATAAATTCACCCTTAAATATGAACCAGATCATTATGATGCATTAACCAATTTGTCAGCTGTTTATCAGAATCAAGGCCAATCAAAAGAGGCTTTGGCTTTGTTGGAACGGGCTAAAAATATCTATCCTAAGGATCCTATTCTGCTTAATAATCTGGCGTTTACGTTGGTTCACCAGGGGCGAACAAGAAAAGCTATGGAGTATTATCGTGAAGCTTTAGAATTAGCACCGGACCACCCGCTTATTCTCTATAATTTCAGTGTTTGTCTTACTCGCAAAGGACATTGGCAGGAAGGGATTGATTTGTTAAATAAGCTATTTGAGGTAGACCCGAACCATTCGGCAGGATGGGCCTTACTGGGAAATATTTATGACCAAATGGATAAATACGACACAGCGATCGATTGTTTTAATAAGGCATTAAAGCTTGCGTAATACTCAATATCTTAGTACTTTATGAATAGTTTTGCATAAATATTAAAGCGAGGGACTGTCCCTCGCTTTATTATTTAAGTTATATAAAGACGTTAATCGTGTGAGCCCATAAATTGGGAAATCGTATTTTAGATTTATTGATATTTCATTTCCTTTTGTAAATAATAATGGTAAAATGAAATGTAATATGTCAAATAAGGAGTTAAAAATGTTTCAGGTATGTGTTCAAATGCATTTCGATGCAGCCCATTTTATCCGTAATTATGATGGTAAGTGTGCAAACATGCACGGTCACCGTTGGAACGTGGAAGCGTGTATTGAAGGCAAAAAGTTAGATGATTTGGGGATGTTAATTGATTTTAGCGAAATTAAGCAGGCAATGCGAAAATCTTTAACAATGCTTGATCATAGTTTATTAAATGATCTGCCTTCCTTTGGACCCAAAGGGGTCAATCCTACTGCCGAGAACCTCGCACAATTTCTGTATTTGGAATTAAAGAAAGACTTGGTCTTAGAGGAAAAGCACCTAGCGTGGGTTAAAATTTATGAATCTCCAGATACATGGGCTATCTTTAAGGAGGACTGATAAATGGCAGGGATTGTCTTACTTTCAGGTGGTTTAGATTCAACAGTTGCCTTAGCGCTTTACCTGGAAAGGTATGCAATAAACTTAGCTCTTACATTTGATTATGGACAGAGGGCTAACGAAAAAGAAATTATTGCATCTCAAAAAATTGCGGAATATTATGACATCCCACATAGAGTTCTTCCTCTGCCATTTCTACAGGAACAAACGCATTCAGCTCTCGTTAATCTCTCTGAGAATCTTCCCAATGTCGGGTTAGATGAATTGGATCTTCAGGGGGTAACTCGAGAAAGTGCAAGTGTAGTATGGGTTCCTAATCGTAATGGCTTATTTATGAACATCGCTGCAGTATTTGGAGAAAACATGGGGGAACCCTCTAATATCATAACGGGTTTTAACAGGGAAGAGGCCGCAACGTTTCCTGACAATTCCTTGGAATTTATAGATGCTATGAACCGGTGTTTTACCTATTCTACCCAAAAAAAGGTGAGTGTTGTTAGTCCCACTTCAAATTTAACAAAAGCGGAGATTGTCAATGAAGGGTTGCGTTTAAAAATTCCGTTTGAGTATATATGGAGCTGTTATGAAAGTAAGGAAAAACTATGCGGACTGTGTGAGAGCTGTCAGCGATTGAAGCGAGCATTATTTTGTAACAATGCCCAGGAACTTGTTGGTCAATTGTTTTATGATCAATGAGGATGCTTTGAAAAGAGGAAAACAATCATGAAATTACACGTAGTGCACGAATCTTTGAATTATGATGGCAGTCAACTTCAATCCCTATTCACATATAAAAATTTTGGCCTTAAGGGCGATAGTATAAGCATATTCCGTGGCTCGTGCCGTGTTGAACAAAATGAGATGGTAGATATAGAGGATGTATTAGCCAAAGACTGGATCTATAGCGAGGACATGCTGCATTTTATTGTTGAACATTTTGATATGGATTTAGAAAAAGCAATTGTTCGTCAGCGACTACTGATCGCAACGATAAAAGAAGAACTTGAAAAACTTGGAGTAACTATTCTGAGCCGGAGCGGTGATGATCTGTATGCAGCAGATAAAAAGCTTTCAGTTAGTATTGCAACGCTTTCTCCGGTATCTTCACTCATTCATTGTGGACTGAATGTTTCCAGTAAAAATACTCCTATCCCTACTATTAGCCTTGAAGATCTAAATGTTGGAGGGGTTTTATCATTTGGGGAGAGAGTAGCCCAGCATTATTGTGATGAAGTTCAATCGATGCGCCTTGCGCGTTGTAAAGTACGTGGGGTGCAATGATGCAGCAGGAGAAAATTACGAATCTTCCGGTTACTGAAATCTTCTCATCGATCCAAGGAGAAGGTCCGTATGTCGGAGTTCGGCAGATATTTCTTCGTTTGCCTATGTGCAATCTAACGTGTCCCTACTGTGACACTGAGACTAGGGAGCCGGAAAAGTTGAGGTTGGAAACGGTACCTGGTTCAAGGATATTCAAGGAGATAGAAAACCCTGTATCCTTAACGCAATTACTGGGATTACTTCAAACTTATGACTTTTCAATGCATCATTCCCTAAGTATCACAGGGGGAGAACCCTTGCTTTGGGCTAAAGAATTAGGTGCCTTGTTACGACACATAGACAAGAAGAAGTTGAGGATATACCTTGAAACAAATGGCACGTTGCCGAATCAACTACTTGAAGTTTTACCAATGATCGATATTATCAGCATGGATATTAAGCTTCCATTTGCAGGCCGATCCTTTTGGAATGAGCATGAATCTTTTCTTAAATTAAGTCAGCAAAAGGATGTCTTCGTTAAAATTGTCGTCGATGAGGATACACCTCTAAAAGACCTTGAAAAGTCTAGAGATTTAATCGCTAAGGTTAATCCAATGGTTCAAACGATTCTTCAACCAGTCACCAAAACGCGCGGAATTAGTACTCCAAACCCGCGTCAGCTTTTGGAGTGGCAAAGCCTATTTCTTAAGAAACTTAATAATGTTCGAGTCATCCCTCAAACTCATGTTTTTATGGGCCAGCTATAGAAAAAGTTATAATAAGGAATGCAGAGTAAAGGAGAAAAGATTATGGGAATGGATCAAGAAAAAATTGAGCAAGCGGTTTATATGATTTTAGAGGCTATAGGTGAAGACCCAAGCCGCGAAGGGTTAAGAGATACGCCAAAACGTGTTGCGAGGATGTATGCCGAAGTCTTTGCGGGGTTGCATGAAGACCCAAGTCGGCATTTAAAAGTACAATTTACGGAAGAACAACACGAAGAGATGGTGATCGTTAAAGATATTCCCGTCTATTCAATGTGCGAACACCATTTGGTTCCTTTTTATGGTAAGGCTCACGTTGCTTACATTCCTAGAAAAGGAAAGATAACTGGGTTGTCAAAATTCGCCCGTGTGGTTGAAGGGTTTGCACGCAGACCTCAACTCCAGGAACGGCTGACGTCCCAAGTCGCAAATGCAATAATGGACGAACTTTCTCCGTTGGGTGTACTAGTGGTTATTGAAGCAGAGCATATGTGTATGACTATGCGAGGAGTAAAAAAAGCAGGTGCCCAGACTTTAACATCTGCCGTGCGGGGGATCTTCAAAACCAATCCTATTACAAGATCGGAAGCCTTTTCTATGATTCAAGGTCAAAGAACCTAAGAAAGAGGTAGTCATGGACGATCAACAAATGCGCCCGTCAGATCGCCGCGGAAAAATTGAACTCATTGCAACAAAACAGGTCGGAGTTAACGGTGAACTATATAAGGTCGTTGATTTTCTCAACAAGAATTTGAAAGATCATCAACTTATGTTTGGCTTGACGAAAAAAGGGGATAAAATGATCATTTCAGTCTATGAAGTTGAGTGATTGGGGTAATGACATGAATATTTTACTGACAAATGATGATGGCTATAATGCACCGGGTATCCAAACGTTATATCGAACACTAAGATCTCGAACAAAGCATGAAATTAGTATATTTGCCCCCGAAGGCCAGCGCTCGGCCACAGGGCATTCAATAACCTTATTTCAACCGTTATTTCTCACTGAACACCATAATGGCGGCAAGGTAGAGGGGTATTCGGTAAGCGGCACTCCATCAGATTGTGTAAAAATAGCCATCCAAGGAGGGCTCATACCCAAGCCAGATCTTCTTATTTCGGGTATTAACCAAGGTTCAAACTTAGGTACGGATGTTTTCTATTCGGGAACCGTTTCGGCCGCCATGGAGGGAGTATTGCTAGGAATCCCTTCTTTAGCGGTATCTTTGACTAGCTTTGATTTTGTGGATTTCGAACCATCTGCTGCGTATCTCGCGGATCAATTGGACTTCATTGTTCAACATCTTCATGAAGGATTAATGAATATCAATATCCCGGGGAAACCTTCGTCTGAGTGGCGTGGTCGCAAAGTGACGAAATTAGGTAAGGCAATTTATGAAAATGTTTTTGAGCGACGAGTCGATCCTCATGGCAGGACTTATTATTGGCAGGCCGGGAACTTGACCCGGGATCTTGAAGAGGATACGGATTTAAGAGCAATTCAAGATGATTATATTTCAATAACCCCTATGCATAGCGATTTAACCGATTTTAAGACCCTTCAGGCATGGCAAACTATTTTCGCTTAATAAAAATAAAACTTGCCTAGTGCCTAGTTGTAACGATTACTAGAAAACAAAAATAAAGGAGTACAAAATGTACTCCTTTATTTTTAAATTTAGATTTACATAGGTGTATTTTTTAAAGATTCTTGGGCGCGGCGAATCATAGTTTTTACCATGCTGCCACCAATTCGTCCTCCAACATGACCACATTCACGTGAAGTCATATTCTCCCAACCTTGTTCCTTGATTTTAGCGGATAAACCTAATTCATCTGCAACTTCCCACTTAAATTGATCTAAAACTGATTGAGGCAGAATGCCACTATTACGATTGCTATTGCTATTGCGACCCATATTATGCATCTCCTCTCAATATATCTTTAATACAAATGTAGTATTCTCGAAATTTCAGAAGTTTATAGGGTTTAAATTTTGGCTGGACTATGCCTTTTTGCTAATGGAGGAAGTTTGTATGATAATTGGAACTTTTATATTTTATTTTCTACTCTTTCTTATCCTATTTTCTTATCCGGGCATAAGGAACAAAGAAAAATCAAATACGTTATTGAAGTTTCTGGCAATACCTGCTATTTTAGGTATAATAATAACCTTTTTTTCGTTTATCAAGGTATTCTTTATCTACAAATTATTTTTTTTGTTATTTGGGTTTGTCACCTTTCTTTTAACCTATTGGCAATGGGGAGAACGGTTCCGGCGTTGGTGGCGATAATAATTAGTGTTGAAGATATTTTCCGATCCAAGGAAGCCGTACCAAATCTGAAAAGGTAACTCCTCCATTAATAAATAAGATCAACCCGTAAAGTGCGAAACCGATCGAGAATTCGCTTACATATCCAGCAATATGGCCTCCGATTAAGGGATCTAGCAAATGAAAAAAAAGTAACATTCCTACTGCCCCACTGATGGGTTGGAGGACGAAACGCTGAAGGTCTAAGGGCATTCCGGTAAGGCGTACAATAGTCATTAGATTAAGAGCGGCTGTAATAAAAAAACCAAGTGTAAAAGCCCAAGCCGTACCTCGCAGACCCCATTGCGGAAGTCCGGTGAGGTAGATCAGGACAGGAATACGAATAATAGCCGCAACGATAGAATGGAGGACCGGAAGCTGAACTTTTCCTAGTCCTTGCAGGATTCCCGTTGTGGTTTGTTGTATATATGAAAATATTCCACCTATTGCTAAGAGACGTAAAATGGGCGCAATTTCTGTACTTTTAAAAAAGGCAGTTAAAGGCCGGGCGAAATAGAATAAGATGATGAGACAAGGAATTCCGATCAAGATAGTTAAGCGGATCGCTTCGGCGCTGCGGGCTCGAACGACATTAAATTGACGTTGGGTAGCCGCTTCCGAAATCGAAGGGACGAGTGATGTTGCTAGAGCGAAGGTAAATACGCTTGGAAAGGTGAGTAAAGTAAAAGCACTGCCCCCAAGTTGCCCAAATAGGGTGGTTGCTTCCCGGGCGGCGTAGCCCGCTGCTTGCAAACGCTGAGGAATAATCATGGCATCTAAGGCAGACAACCCTGTGGAAAGCAATCTTCCGACGGTTACAGGGGAGGCAAGGCGCCATAATTTACCTAAGATATGACGGGTTGTGTACGTTGATTTTGGCGCCGCCGCCCCTTTGAACTTAACCTTTACGCGCTGATATTGAAAAACAATCGTCAATAGTCCAACCAATTCCCCTATCAACATACCGAAGGCTAAACCTCCTGCAGCCCATTCAACCCCATTATTTAGCAACCTAAGTGCTACGGTATAACCTACAGTAACTCGGACAATTTGTTCAAAAATTTGGCTGATCGCTGTTGGGACCATGTTTTGTAAACCTTGAAAATAGCCTCGAAATACTGATGAAATCGAGACAATGAAAATGGCCGGGGTGCAGATAAGGAAGATGTTGAGTACTCTCGGATCCGGAAAGATTCTATGGGCTAAGTAGGGAGTAAGATAATAAAGTCCGATGGAAACAATGGCCCCGGAAATGCTAAGAAGCCAAAGGGCTACTCGAAAGATGGAACGAGCCTGTAATATACGTCCTAAAGACACTTCTTCGGAGACCATTTTGGCAATAGCTAAGGGAATACCGGCTGTCGTAAAGACCAAGGCCAGCATGTAGATTGGGAAAACCATATTGAATAAACCATAAGCTTCCCCGCCAATATAATTCATAATCAGATACTGGTAAACAAACCCCAGTACTCGGTTCAATAAGTTGGCACCCAAGAGTATAGTCGCCCCATAGACAAAGGTCCTTTTCGGCATGTAATCCTCCTGAAACAAAGGTTATAGCTTGGCATAAGCCAAGTTTTCTATATAACCATATGCTTGGGGAAAATAAGAAATGCTTTCACATTGGAATATTACTCCGGAGTAGGGGTATTCTACTTCCTAGGGGGGTACTCACATGTGGCAGTTACTTAAAAATGCAAAGATTTATAACCCAGAAGCAATTAAAGAGACCGATGTCTTGATCGTGGGCAAGAGTATTGCGGCAATGGGCAATGATCTGATCATGCCTGACTATGTAGTGGGAGATGTTATCGATCTCCAGGGCAAAACACTAGTCCCGGGATTTATTGATGCCCATGTTCATATCATTGGAGGTGGGGGGGAGGCGGGACCGGCTTCCCGTACTCCGGAAATTCAGCTTTCCCAATTAACTCGCGGAGGAACCACTACCGTCGTCGGATGTTTGGGAACAGATTCTATCTCACGCTCTATGTCTGAGCTTCTTGTCAAAGCGCAAGCCCTTGAAAATGAAGGAATTACGACATTTGTATATAGCGGTGCTTATCAGGTTCCTACACGAACACTATTTCCCACCTTGCAAGAAGACCTTGTTTTAATAGACAAGGTTATTGGTGCTGGTGAAATAGCGATTTCAGATCATCGTTCTGCTCAACCACAGATTGCTGAGCTGGAACATCTAGCCGCAGAAGCCCGAGTTGGTGGAATGCTCGGAAATAAGGCAGGAGTTGTCCACCTCCATCTGGGAGAGGGAAAGCGAGGTTTGCAACCAATATGGGACATTCTGGACCATACTGAAATTCCAATTACGCAGTTTGTGCCGACGCACATCAACCGCACATATTCTTTACTCGAACAGGGCATCCAGTTTCTTCAAGCAGGGGGGCATATTGATCTAACTGCTGGGTGCGACGATTTTCCTGATGAACTTCAGGTTCCAGCTGTCTTACATATGCTCAACGAACGTAAAATTCTTAACGATCACGTTACCGTTACATCAGATGGAAATGGTAGTATGCCCCAATACAACGAAGCAGGTGTACTGATCGGAATGGGTATTGGTTCTGTCGAAGTATTATGGCGTGATGTGAAAGAATCAGTCTTGCACTACGGACTTCCTCTCGAAGTGGCCTTGCGTACCATCACATCCAATGTTGCCAATGTCCTTGGTCTTAAGAATAAAGGAATGATACGCATCGGCTATGATGCAGACCTTGTATCACTAGATCAAGATTTAGAAGTACAGGATGTTTGGGCAAAGGGACAATATATGCAAGCTAACAAACAAACTAAGGTATGGGGGACCTATGAAAACAAAAAGTAAATTTTAGAACTACATAATAGAATATATTTAATTATAATATTATTCTAAAGATAGAGAATACTTGACCCACTCTCCATGATAAACTAATACAAAGCGGAATCTTCAGACCCAGAGAACTCCGGTAATACTGTTGCAAGTTAAAGGCACTTGTCCTTTTTCTTAATAACATATCAAGGAGGAAATCGTATGAAGACCTATGACGCAGAACATCTTCGCAACGTCTGTTTGGTGGGGCATAGTGGTGGCGGAAAAACATCCCTAACGGAAACGTTTCTTTTCAATTCGGGAGTCATCAAACGTATTGGAAAAATCGCTGAAGGAAACACCGTTTCAGATTACCTTCCGGAAGAAGTTAAACATCAAGTGTCTATTAGTACGAGTCTTATTCCGATCGAGTGGCAAGGGGTCAAGGTAAATGTTCTCGATACTCCTGGATATTCGGATTTTTATGGAGAAGTCAAAGGTTCCTTGAGGGTTGTTGAGTGTGGGGTTTTGGTTCTTTGTGGGGTGACTGGGCTAGAAGTCCAGGCGGAAATTACGTGGGATGTTATGGAGGAACAAAAGTTACCAAAGGTGATTTTTGTCAATAAACTTGATCGACAAAATGCAAATTTCGGAAAGGTAATGGAACAATTAAAGTGCACTTATCCACAAGTAAGATTTGTTCCCCTGCAAATTCCTATCGGGCAAGAAGCAAGCTTTCAAGGACTTATTGATATCGTGAAGAATAAAGCGTATGAGTTTGAGAATGATGGGAGCGGAAAGTTCTCTGTAATAGAAGTCCCGCCAGAGTATAAGCAAGAGACTGAATTACTAAGAGAACAATTGTCAGAAGCAGTCGCAGATGCAGACGATGAAATATTGACGAAATACCTTGAAGGAGAAGGGTTAGATGAGGGTGATATCCAAATCGCTTTAAGGAAAGCTTTGCAGCAAAATCTTGTTGTTCCAGTGCTCTGTGGCTCGGCGTATAAAAATATTGGGATTGCCAATATCTTAGATTTCGTTGCAGATTTTGTTCCTAGGCCAGAAGTTATGACCGAACAAGCGGCCTTAGTGTTTAAAACCTTAGCAGATCCTTATGTAGGCAAAATGTCGTTCTTTCGCGTTTATGGTGGAAAGTTTACGAATGAATCCCTGGTCTATAATTCAACTCGCGATTTAGAAGAAAAAATGGGGCAGCCCTTCTATTTGCGTGGAAAAACCCAGACGCCCGTTTCATCAGTTTCAGCGGGCGATATTGCTGTTATTGCCAAGTTACAAGACGTAAAAACTGGCGATACCTTATGTAGGAAGGATCATCGCGTACAGTTTCCCGGAATCGAGTTTCCAGTTCCTTATTTATCTATGACCATTGAACCAAAAAGTAAAGGAGACGAGGATAAGCTTGGTAGTACATTAGTGCGATTGGTGGAAGAAGATCCCACGCTTAGGGTTAGTAAAAACACCGAAACTAAAGAGATGCTGTTAACGGGAATCGGGGAAATGCACCTAGAAATTCTGCAGGAAAAACTGAGCCGTAAATATGGCGTTGAGGTTGCCATGAAGATTCCACGCGTGCCTTATCGCGAGACAATCCGAAAAACCGTGAGAGTAGAGGGGAAACATAAGAAACAAACTGGTGGGCATGGTCAATATGGTCACGTCTGGATTAACCTCGAACCCTCGGATGGCAAGGAATTTGAGTTTGCTGAGGATATTTTTGGCGGTTCTGTTCCTAAGCAATATATTCCAGCTGTAGAAAAGGGTATTCGAGAGGCAATGGCGGAAGGAGCAATGGTTGGTTATCCTGTGACAGATATTAAGGTCACGCTTTGTGATGGTTCTTATCATGCCGTGGATTCATCAGAAATGGCCTTTAAACTTGCTGCAATAATCGCTTTTCGCAAGGGAGTACAGTTAGCAAAACCGATTTTACTTGAGCCCGTTGTTGAGGTAGAAGTTCAGGTGCCAGAAGTCTTCATGGGTGAAGTGATTGGAGACCTTAATGCTAAACGGGGGAAAATCCTAGGTTTGGTTGCCTGTGGGAAATATCAGGTAATCCGTGCTCATGTTCCGCAGGCCGAAATGATGCGCTATGCCATTGATTTGCGCTCTCTCACGCAGGGTAGAGGGACATTTACTATGAATTTCAATCAATATGAAGAAGTACCAGACAAAATAAGCGAAGCGCTAGTAAGCCAATTAAAAGTTGCACAAGGTCACTAAAAAAAGAGGAGTTGTCGGCGATTCATAAGCCTACAACTCCTCTTTTTAGGTCGATGTATATCCCCATTTTTTGGATTGAAGTGTTTTCGTAATAATGGTAGAATAATGTTAGTACCAACTAACATACATATTGTTATTAACTAATAAAATGGGGTCGAGTTATGTGCAGTTTTAATACCGAAGACAAAATTCTTAATGCTTCAATTGTCCTGTTCTCACAAAAAGGGTATAGCGCTGTTACAACTAAAGAAATCGCCAAAGTAGCTGGCGTAAGCGAAATGACGCTTTTCAGACATTTTGAAAGTAAACACAACCTGTTTGAAAAGGCTTTTGAGAAATTTGTTTTTTCACCCAAGTTCAAAGCCCTGTTTGAAGGACTGGAAGGAGATTTAGAAAGAGATTTAAATAAAATTTGCACTTCATATCATGATATATTGTTCAAAAATCAAAATATAATTTTAATGTATTTTAAAAACGAGGAATTAAATCCCGAATTCGATATCACATTATTTAAATTTCCTAATGAATTAAAAAAACACTTATGCCGCTATTTTGAAATAATGAGAGATAAAGGTGTTATACAGGAAAATCCCGAATCCTTAGCAATTAGTTTCCTTACCACGAATTTTGGCCTCTTTTTTACTTCTTTGGTCATGAATAAACTGAACAACGAAATCGACGTAGAGGCTTGTATTTATAATTACGTTAGAATTTTCGCAAAAGGGATAACCTGTTCAATATAATATTATAAATTTTAATTTTCAAAGTTGTACAGTTGGAGGAAGATATGAGTGCAATCTTAAATATTGGACTGGATGTTGGATCTACAACGGTAAAAGTTGTGGTTTTAGATACTAATAAAACTATTATTTACAAAAAATATTTGAGACATTTTTCTAATATCAAAAATACTGTCGTAATGATGCTTGAGGATGCCAAATCGATCATTCAGGGACATTTGTTAACCCTTATGGTGACAGGATCTGGCGGATATAATATTTCCCAAAAGTTAGAGGTTCCATTTATTCAAGAGGTTATTGCTTGTACAAATGCCATTAAAATGGTTATACCCAAAACGGATGCAGCCATTGAACTTGGCGGTGAAGATGCTAAAATTACCTATTTCGGTGAATCTGTTGAACAAAGAATGAATGGAACGTGTGCTGGGGGGACGGGTGCATTTATTGACCAAATGGCGACCTTGCTGCAAACCGATGCGCCCGGTCTTAATGAGCTTGCCAAAAACTACCATACTATTTACCCAATTGCTTCAAGGTGTGGTGTCTTTGCCAAAACAGATGTTCAACCTTTGCTTAATGAGGGGGCCGCTAAGGAAGATATTGCGGTGTCCGTATTGCAGGCGGTTGTGAATCAAACAATCAGCGGACTGGCCCAAGGACGTCCGATTAGTGGAAATGTGGCATTTTTAGGGGGCCCTTTGCATTTTATGTCCGAACTAAGACATCGCTTTATCCAGACTTTGTCTTTAGATAACAATAATGTAATCTTTCCTGAAGACTCACAATTTTTTGTGGCTATTGGAGCCGCGTTATCTTCACGCGATAAGGTGCCGTTTACACTAGAGTGTCTTTACGAACGAACCCCCATGATTTATGACATTAGTGATACGGAGGGTGGAAAATCTGAAGTTTTATTTGCTAATGATGAGGAATATCGAGACTTTAAAGCAAGACATAACTTGCATAAAGTTGGCAGAGTAGATCTCAAAAGCTATTCCGGGAATGCATATTTAGGAATTGATGCTGGGTCGACGACCACTAAGGTTGCGCTAGTTAACGATCAAGGTGAGCTATTGTATTCACACTATGGAAGCAATAAGGGCAACCCTTTAGAATCCACCATTGAAGCAATGAAAACTTTGTATGGAAAACTCAATCACGAGACTAGTATTGTCAATTCTACCGTCACTGGTTATGGAGAACACTTGATAAAAGCGGCTTTGAAAGTTGATATTGGGGAGATTGAAACAGTTGCTCATTATACAGCGGCTAACTTTTTTAGACCGGGAGTCGACTTTGTCTTAGACATCGGTGGACAAGACATGAAAAGTTTGGTGATTAAAGATGGAGTGATTGAATCCATTACCTTAAATGAAGCCTGTTCAGCTGGGTGTGGATCCTTTGTGGAAACTTTCGCAAATTCTCTTAACTTAGAAGTCGAAGAATTTGCGCGCTTGAGTCAAGGATCTCGGCATCCCGTTGACCTGGGAACTCGTTGTACCGTTTTTATGAATTCTAAAGTAAAACAAGCACAAAAGGAAGGGGCTGAGGTCAGCGATCTTTCAGCGGGGATTGCTATTTCAGTTATTAAAAACGCTCTTTTTAAAGTGATACGCTTAAGAAGTGCTGAACACCTCGGCAACAAGATTGTTGTGCAGGGGGGAACCTTTTACAACGATGCCGTCCTGCGGGCCTTCGAGAAAATTGCCAATCAGGAAGTGGTCCGCCCTGATATTGCTGGCATCATGGGGGCGTTTGGAGCAGCTTTGATTGCCAGAGACCGTTATAAAGTAGGGTATCATTCAGGCCTTTTGCCTGTGGACGATCTATTAGATTTTAAAACTCAGACATCGACCAAACGGTGCGGACTGTGTGGTAATAACTGTCTGGTGAGTATCAAACAATTCTCAGGCGGAAGTGAATATATTTCCGGAAATCGCTGTGAAAGAGGGGCTGGGAAAGAGGTTATTAATCGGGGGACTCCCAACCTCTATGATTATAAGTATAAACGAGTCTTTAACTATAAGCCCTTGACTGAAGAAAAGGCTATGCGAGGTACAATTGGTATTCCACGAGTTCTCAATATTTATGAGGATTACCCATTCTGGTTCACATTGTTTACAGAGCTCGGTTACCGAGTGGTTATTTCGGGCCGCTCCTCAAAACAACTCTATGAGCTGGGGATGGATACGATTCCGTCAGAATCTGCTTGTTACCCTGCAAAACTTGTCCATGGTCATATCAATTATTTAATTAAAAAAGGGATTAGAAAGATTTTTTATCCTTGTATTCCTTATGTACCACAAGAAGATCCTAAGGCTGACAACCACTATAATTGTCCTGTAGTCACTTCCTACCCAGAAACCATCAATGCGAACATGGACTGTCTTCGTGAGCCAGATGTAAGGTTTTATCACCCGTTTCTGCCACTGGATATGCCAAGCAGAATGGTCAAACGATTGTTTGAAGAGTTGGAGCCCGAGGAAATTCCCAAGCATGAGTTTGCCGATGCCCTGAAAAAAGCCTATGCGGAACAGGAGCGGTATAAAGAAGACGTTAGACTTAAAGGGGAAGAAGCCCTGCGCTATATTCATGAAAACAAGATAAAAGGCATTGTACTCGTGGGTAGACCATATCATATTGATCCAGAAATTAACCACGGTATCCCAGAGATGATAGGGTCCTATGGCTTTGCCATTTTATCCGAGGATTCAATCCGGCATCTGGGCGAAATCGAAAATCCTTTACGGGTTGTCAATCAGTGGGTATATCACTCAAGGGAGTATTCTGCGGCGAGCTACGTTGCGCAACAGAAGGATTTGGAGATTATTCAGCTAAACTCGTTCGGCTGTGGTCTTGATGCCGTTACAACTGATCAGATTAAAGAGATCTTGGACCCTTATGGTAAAATTTATACCGTCTTAAAAATTGATGAAATTAACAATTTGGGGGCTGCTAGAATACGGTTGCGCTCCTTGATTGCGGCCATTAACGAACGTGACAAGAAAAACTTTACTCCTAAGAAACTTTATGAGAAACCGCAAAAGGTTTTATTTACTAAAGAGATGAAAAAAACACACACGATTTTGGTGCCCCAGATGTCTCCCATTCATTTTCAATTTTTTAAAACAGCGTTTATGAACGATGGGTATAATATTGAAGTTTTGCCTTCAGTTGACAAGTCTGCTATTGATGAAGGATTAAGATATGTGCATAATGACGCCTGTTATCCTGCTATCATTGTCGTTGGGCAGTTAATGAAAGCCCTGAAATCAGGGATGTATGATTTACACTCCACTTCTGTCATTATTTCTCAAACTGGTGGAGGATGCCGAGCTACGAACTATATCGCATTTATCCGAAAAGCTTTACGTGATGCTAATATGGAACGGGTCCCGGTGATTGCCATTAATACAGGGACATCATCTAATTTAGAAAACAATCCAGGTTTCAAACTTACCCTCTCGATTTTCAACAAGTTGATGAGAGGACTAATTTATGGGGATCTCCTCATGAGAGTGCTCTATCGCGTTCGTCCCTACGAGAAAGTACCCGGTTCCGCTAACCAGTTATATGTTTCCTGGGTTCAACGCTGTCAAGAATCATTAAAGGATGGGAATAAGAAGGACTTCCATGAAAATGTTCGCCGGATTGTCAAGGACTTTGATGCTTTAGAACTACATGAAGATATGGTGAAACCAAAAGTTGGGGTTGTCGGTGAGATCCTCGTTAAGTTCCATCCCACAGCGAATAATAACATTGTGGAATTGTTAGAAGCAGAAGGGGCTGAAGCTGTTGTACCCGACCTTGCTGATTTTCTCTTATACGGTGCCTTTGATAATAGTATTAAGTACGAGAAGTTATCAGGAAGTTTTTGGGGTATGGTGTCTGGCAAACTTTCCGTTAATAGAATTGAATCGTATCGCAAAGAGATGAAGAAGGCTTTAAGTGCCAGTAAACGATTTGGAGCACCCAAACCCATTTCGGAGATCGCTAAATATGCTCAACAGCATCTTTCGTTGGCCAACCAATCGGGAGAGGGTTGGTTTCTAACGGGTGAGATGGTTGAGTTAATTCGCAGCGGAGTGAATAACATCGTCTGCTTACAACCATTTGCCTGCTTGCCA
This sequence comes from Bacillota bacterium, assembly GCA_030706025.1. Classification (GTDB taxonomy): domain Bacteria; phylum Bacillota; class Desulfitobacteriia; order Desulfitobacteriales; family Desulfitobacteriaceae; genus Desulfosporosinus. The sequence continues at coordinate 16,999 of JAUZPJ010000003.1, forward strand.
AACCATATTACGGGAAAAGGGATGTTTCGTGAGCTAAGACGATCTTATCCCGCGGCCAATATCGCCCCGATCGACTATGATCCAGGAGCTAGTGAAGTCAATCAGTTAAATCGAATTAAGCTGATGCTTTCCGTGGCCATGGAAAATTTGCATAAAACAGTGAACTCAAAACTGGTAGAGGCTAAGTTGGAGAATGTTTATATTAAACGTAAACAGGGGCTTAACCTATAGCAGAAGAGAACCATGCTGAATTCCGGCGTGGTTCTCTTTAATATGACTTAATACTATCAGGGGTCAGGTTTATTTAGTCAGACGTTAAGTTTTGCTATTTAAGAAAAGGATAAGCCGCCAGTAAACAAACGAGTTCCGAAAGTTCGATCATCGCCCCGTACAGGTCTCCAGTCAACCCTCCAAGTAGAGCGGAAATTCTAAAAGCTAACAAGGTGATAAAAAGAATCGAAATCCCAAAAGAAATGGGCCCAGCTAAGCCTACCAGGTAAAACGAAATTCCGCAAACAATCCCCCCAGTAAGAAGAAAGGGAATCCACGTAGTTGCTTCATGAAAACCTTTGCCTAGACCTTGCGCTCGGGCATAGGGGAATCCAATAACCCCTATCTGGAATACCCAGCGTGAGAGCATAGGCATCACAAGAAGAATTGAAAATTGAGTTGCTGTTAAACTAGCAAATAAGGAGAACTTTAGGAGCAATAAGCCCACGAGTGCCATAGAAGCGTGGGCTCCGACTCGGCTGTCTTTCATGATTTCCAAGATTCTTTCAGGACTTCGGGCAGAGAGTAAACCATCCATGCTATCCATGTACCCATCCAGATGGATCCCACCAGTGAGAATTAACTCGACAACTAATAATAGCGCACCGATAGCTAACGGTGGGAAAACGTGGGTTAAGGATTTGGCCACAAGCCAGAGAAACAGGCCTATGACCAGTCCGACCAAGGGATAATAACGATAACTTCGTGTAAATTCTTCCGCAGTAACGTCCTCAGGTCCTGGCAAAGGGATGCGGGTCAGGAAGGTAAGGGCAATTAGAAAACCGCGCACGATAATCACTCCTCGCGAAGGGAAGATAGGAGTTGTTCCCCAGTGTGTTTTATTTCCATAGGGAAACCTGCCACAACCAAATAAACTTCGTTCGCACTTTGTGCCAGGATTCGATTGCATCGTCCCACGACATCCCGATAAGCTCTAGATAAAGGGTATTCTGGGACGATCCCTTGCCCGATTTCATTGGTTACAAAGATAACTTGCGGTTTAATCTCACGGGCAAGTCTCGCAACCTCATCAACTTCAGCTGCGATTTGTGGTTCTAGGTCTGAAAATTTTACTTGGTTGAGTTCAGAGGTTGATGTCGGTTTTGTTTGTCCTTGTAAGAGTAAATTCGAGAGCCAAAGGGTAACACAATCAAGGAGGATCACCCCATCTTCGTCTTTGAGTTGGAGCAATGTTTCACGAATGTTCTGGGGCTCTTCAATGAGCCTCCAAGTAGACGGGCGTTGTTCTTGATGTTTTCTTACACGTCGGGCCATTTCATCATCCCAGACTTGGGCAGTTGCTATGTAGATAACAGGACGTTTTGTCGAAGCGGCTAGAAGTTCCGCGAATTGGCTTTTTCCACTTCGCGCACCGCCAGTAATAAGTGTAAATTGAGACATTGTATTCACCGACTCCTATACTTTTAGTTTTAAACAATATGACAAAGGTCATTGTTACATTAGTTTTTTGGCTCAGCTTCTAGCCTTGTCATGTTGGAGAAAAGTCCCGACCACAAATTTCTCTGTGGTCGGGACTTTACCGTCATCACCGCCGCTCCCTACATTGTAGGAAGGCATTAATATTTTAGGCAGGTCTCCTGGCTATCGAATCATAGCTCAATTTCGTAACCTTCCCAGCTAAGGCCAGTGATTTACGAAGCTCATCGAATACAGTGGTGGGTCCGCGTCGGTTTTAAGCCGAACTTCCCTATTCTCCCAAAAGGGCACCTAAAATAACAATATTTTTCTTAAGCTTAACATAATCCTATATCAATCTCAAGGATATTAGAGGATTTCAGAGGATATTTAGGTACAACTTTTCGTAGAAACAGTAATTAAAATATAGACCAACGATATGAATAAAAAAATTAAATATTTGAATTTGTTGGAATAGTTTAAAAATGGACTTGACGTCTCTATAAAGGATAGGTATGATGTCATTAGGATCTATTTTAGAGAAGCTTCTTTAGTTAGAGGGGGAAAAAGAGAAGAATGTAAGGAGTGAGAAAATAGCAATAATTATAATCACTTTGGCGCCTTAAATTTATGGGAATTCACACAACTCGGAAAGTTGGATATTGCCTCTGAAATAGTGGCCCGTGAGGCCAAACAATTCACGAAAATCAGCGAATAAAAAAAGGAGGTATGGATATATGAGCAGACCCCAAAAAGTTAGTTTGGCAGAAGCTATCAGCCTAATTAGCGATGGCGATATGCTAACATTTAGCGGATTTACCATCTGGCGTCGCCCGATGGCGGCCATCATGGAACTCATTCGGCAGGGTAAGAAGAACCTTCATTTGGTAGAGGTTAACGGCGGGACTCATAGTGATATGCTGATCGGAGCCGGTTGTGTAAAGATATGGGAGTCTTGTTGGAATGGTCATGAATTGTATGGCAAGATTGCTGGAAATATGTCTCGCAAAGTTGAAACGGGCGAGTTAATTATTGAAGATTACAGCCATGTGCAGATGCTACATCGCCTAGTGGCAGGTTCTCAAGGAATACCGTTTATGCCTACGTATGCTGCGATGGGTTCCGATATATTAAATCCTGAATACGATATGCTAGGTAAAGCTGGACTTCGGGATGGATCTAATCCCAAAATACCGGCTAAAAAATATGAAATGTACAAAGAAAACTTTACCGGAAATGAAGTGTGCCTAATTCCAGCAGCTCAGCCCAACTGGTGTATCGCCCATGTTAATATGGTGGGTTCAGAGGGAACCGTTCGCGTGATGGGACAAAAGTACAGTGATGAAGAGGCGATGAAATCAGCTGACAAGTTAATCGTCATTACTGAGCAGATCGTCCCGGAAGAATACATCCGTCGTGAGCCGGAAAGGAACCTTATTCCGCCTCACCTGGTTGACTATATTGTGGAGTTGCCTTGGGGAGCACATCCTACAGGATGTTTTGGCTCTTATGAGACAGACGGAGCTTTCATCAATAATTTCTTTACTAAAACTCGTACACAGGAAGGTTTTGATGAGTGGGCCAAAGAATGGATCTTCGGAGTTGCCGATCATGAGGAATATCTCAACAAGCTAGGTGTAAGCCGCCTGGAAACTTTGAAAGCTAGTGCTGCTCTAGGTTATTCCACCAAAGTGAAAAGGGGGTCGAGATAATGGCTAGTAATGATTATGCAAAAGTCGGAGAATTTAAACCAATCGACCTTCTGGCTGTATCTGCGGCAAGGGAAGTTACTGACGGGGAAGTCGTTTTTGCCGGAACCGGATTGCCCATGCTGGCTATCATGCTAGCCCAACATACCACTGCGCCTAACGCAGTATGTATATATGAAGCAGGCAGTGTAGACGGCAGGCCCATATCTCTGCCTACCTCCGTAGGAGATGCGCGCTGTATATATCAAGCTTCGATCGCTTCTGGTCTATATGACGTTTTTGGGCAACTACAAAGAGGAAATGTAGATATGGCTTTTCTAGGCGGTGCAGAAATTGATCAGTATGGCAGTGTCAATACCACCGCCATGGGTGGCTACTCCCCAATCGGCAAACGTTTGACGGGTAGCGGCGGAAACGCTGACATCAATGCTCTCGCCAAACGAACCGTATTCATTATGATTCAGGAGAAAAGACGGTTTGTAGAACGCTGCAGCTATATCACTTCTCCAGGATGGAGAATCCCTAAGTGGCCTAGTGGTGAATTTGTCCATAAAAAAGAGGTTTACGGCAGTGCTTTCCGAGGTGGCCCCTGGGCTGTAATATCTAATATGGGTGTCTACCATTTTGATGATGATGGAATAATATACCTCGATACAGTTCATCCTGGTTTTACCCCTGAACAGGTGAAAGAGAATTGCAGCTTTGACTTGAATATATCTAGGGTGACCGGAGAAACAAAACCTCCTACTTACAATGAGTTGGAATTACTTTACAAGACGGTTGACCCTGAAGGCATATTCCTGCCTTAAAAAGGAACATAAGAATCGGAAATGTGAAAGTTATAATTTAAATTAAAAACCATTAAAAGATTAGCACCTCAGTTAGAAGAGGTGCTAATCTTTTTGAATTTATTCTTTATTTTTTTGATATACTGCTTGGATGACGAAATTCGTAATGGGAATGTTAATAATACCTTTTTAAAAGTGAAAGGGTAATAAATAACTAACTTGAGGAGGTATTTAAAATGAAGAAATTTATGAGCGTCGCACTAATCGTCGGGACCATTGCGATAGCGACCGGTTGCAGTTCGCAAAAACCAGCTCCAGCTCCGGCTCCGCAAGTTCAACAACCTACACAAACTTCACCTACACCTAATCAGACAACTCCATCCACCTCAGCTACAACGACGGCCGGAAGTGGCAAGGACATCTATGATAAAAATTGTGTTGCCTGTCATGGTGCCGGAGGTGCAGGTGGTTCCGCTCCTGCTTTGAATTCCGAGAAGAGAACTCAAGCTCAAGTCGTTGATGTAACTAAGAAAGGTAAAGGAAGTATGCCCGGCTATGCAGCGACACTTAGTGACACGGAGATACAAGCTGTATCAAAATATGTTTCAGAACTAAAAAAATAAATTGTGATTTGGTCAAGAGGCTGTAACAAACTTGGTTCTGAAATTTGTTGCAGCCTTTTTTTAGTGAGATATCCTTTGGTGGTGAGAGTATAATTTTAGGTATTGAACGTCATATAGAGCAAAACCCCGTTTAACGCAATAATGATACTGACGACAACAATCCCAATCCAATTTGTTAATCTTCGATTAATCATCTCACCCATAATATCTCGGCGGCTGGTAATCAAAAGAAGGGGAATAATCGCTGATGGTAGGGCGAAACTTAGGACCACCTGGCTCATGATTAGAATTGTCATAGGGTTAAATCCAAGGGCCAGAAGGGCCAATGCTGGGATGACGGTGATGATACGGCGGACATTAGGGTGGATATCAAGACCAATGAAGCCTTTCATCATGCATTCACCTGCCATTGCCCCGACAGCTGAGGATGATAGCCCAGATGCTAGTAGTGCCAAACCAAAAGCTCCGCTTGATAATGATCCGAGAAGTGGAGTTAAAGAACGATGGGCCTCTTCAATCGTATCAATTGGCAAGCCTTCCGAGCAAAACACTGAAGCAGAAACGATAACCATCGCTGCATTTACCAAAAATGCAATATTCATGGCGATGATGATATCAAGGCGTTCAAGCCGATAGTGCTTTTGATTGGCAGCAAGATCGTTGGAAGTTCGGCGGCTTTTTACAAGATCGGAGTGAAGGTAGATGACATGGGGCATGACCGTTGCTCCCAGCATTCCAACGGCTATCATAATACTACTTGAATTTAAACTGGGAATCAAAGTGTGGTACACAACATCGCCCCAGGCAGGTTTGGCATAGAAAATTTCTACGAAATAGGATAGTCCAATAACGGCAATCAAGACAGTAATAACTCGTTCAACCACGTGTTGTCCAAACCTCTGTAAATATACGATCATGAAGGTCATACCAATGGTCATTAAACCAGAAATTAGGAGAGGAATACCAAACAGCAGATAAAAGCCAAGTGTTGCCCCAAGAAACTCAGCCATATAGGTTGCCATAGCAGCCAAAAGAGTTATCGACCATAGGAAGGTATTTACGGGTTTGTTAAAAACCCGACCACAATGTGTCGCAAGATCCACTCCTGTTGCGATGCCAAGTTTTGCGGAAAGAGTTTGTAAGAATATGGCCATCAAGTTACTCCAGAGAATAACCCAAAGGAGTGTGTTGCTGAACTTTGAACCTCCACTTATGTTCGTAGCAAAGTTTCCAGGGTCGATGTAGGCAACACTAACGACAAAGGCTGGACCAAGATACCGTGATAAAGCTTTGAGTTTTTCTTGCCAAGTTTCGCGAATAAGAGGTAGAGGTAAAGAGATGTTACGTACTATGAGAGGTGGAATGCCGTTATTCATAGGAAAACACTCTCCTCGCTGAGGGGTCTTTCATCACATTAACACCGCCTTTTTTCAATTCATAGCCTGAGGTCCTATTTACAGCGTATGGAATTGAGTGTTAAGGGGTTACATTTTTACAAGAGTGTTTTATTCGTATATAATAGTATATATATGAATGTAATTTGGATTGAGGAGGAAGGGGTTAAGGGGTTTGTTTGAAAGTGATATTCTCGTAGCCGGGGCCGATCCTGGATTCGGAGCGATAAAACTTGACACTGGAGATACGAAGATATTATTTCCCGCAGTGATTTGTAAGGGAAACGAAAGGATATTCTCAACGTTAGGAAATACATTGATTAATAGAGGATCAGATGTAGAGACACAGATTGCCTCTCTGGACGTAATTGTTAGGAACCATTCAACAAGCGTAGAACGTCATTATTTTATGGGAAGCTTGGCGGAGAGCTTGAATCCAAATGAGGCTCATTATTGCTGGGATGAAGATAAGTCCTCTGATGAAGAGGCTACTGCCCTTCTAGTGGTTGCTTTAGCCTTAGCCCAAAAAACTCCTAAGGCAAATGTCTATCTCGGCACAGGTGTTCCGGTGAAATATTATGCCAGTTTAAAAAATAAATATGAATCAGAGTTAAAGGGTTCTTTCTCAGTCGAATTTCGTTCCGGTCCCATGGTAGGGATAACGCGTCAAATTAATATCCTACGTTCCCGAGTGCTGCCGCAAAGCTATGGCGTGTTCATCAAAGAGTCCCTCAACGAATATGGAATACCGACGAAAGCCAGTCTTTTTAATGGTTACGTTGTAGTCATCGATCCCGGCTTTCGCACGACGGATATTGCTACGTTTTATGATGGGATTATGCTTGATCCACCGAATTCCTTCAGTATTGAGAAGGGGTTGAAATGGGCCTATATTGGAGTGGCGGAAAAGCTAAAAGAAATGACAATTAATCACAAAAACCCGATAGAAACAGATGATAAAGAACTCGATAAGATTTTCCGAGTGAATAAGGGATTGTATCCTTGGAATAACGGATCGTTAAACCTCAATCCAATTATGCAAAATATGCTCACTCAGTTGGGAACAGATATCTCACGAGAAGTGAAGAAGGCTCTTAAACCAATGCTTGGAAAATTGCATACCGTCCTTGTCGCCGGAAAAGTAGGTGAGATGGTTTTTGAACAGATTCAATTGGAAAATAAGCAACTGATTGAGGATCCGCAGTTCGGTAACGCTACGGGATTTCGCATTATGGCAGCGACCTTGGTTAATAATATTACGAAGAAAGGGAAAACATCGGAATGATATTTGCCCAATCTTCCTTTATTCCGTTGTATTTTGCAGAAGAAGAGGCGGATCTTTGGCAAGCGTTGCAACGAATAGAACCTGAAAAGAGAAGTTCCTTTATAAAAGGAATTTTGCGACAGGTGCTGATTAATGAAAATAACCCTCCTCCTCAAGACATGTTATCGGAGGATACTAGGGAATCTAGTGCATACCACCAAGAGGAAACTATCATCAAGTCACCCGATGAAGTTCCTGAAGATGATCAACAAGAGTTTGAACAGTTTTCCTTGGAATCGTTATTTACAGAAGTTCTCGTACCGGAATCGGACATGGATTACCCCCTGCCTTCTAAAGGGTACGATTACATGATGAAGCACATTATTGGAACAGAAGAAGATGAAGAGGTTCTAAAGATTTTGCAAGGGAGTCCATAAAGGGGGAAAGAATCATAAACGGTCTGCTCTGGAGTCTAATAAAGGTTTTAATTGCTTTTGTATTAGTCGGAATTAACGGTGTTTTCGTAGCAGCCGAATTTTCGTTGGTTAAGGTGCGCAAAACTCGGTTGGCGGAATTGGCGGAGAATGGATCTAAGAGAGCACAAATTACCCTTGATGTTACTTCAAAACTCGATGCCTATCTTTCGGCCTGCCAACTGGGGATTACCTTGGCCTCCCTGGGTTTAGGCTGGCTCGGTGAACCAGCAATTGCGTCATTAATTGAACCCTTATTTGTGAATTTCGCTGGTTGGAGCACGATATATACGGAAACTATTGCGATTACGATAGCGTTTTTACTCATTTCGTTCTCTCATATTGTGCTTGGGGAGCTTGTTCCCAAATCATTGGCCATTCAAAAGGCTGAAGGTATTGCCCTAGGTACGGCTGGCTTTTTAAAAAATTTCTATTGGGTATTCTACCCCGTGATTTATGCTCTTAATAGTGTCGCTAACTTAGTGTTGCGTATTTGGAAAGTTGAACCAGCTAATGAAGCTGATTTAGCGCATAGCGAAGAAGAACTCCGTATGTTGGTTGATGCCAGCCAAAGACACGGTTATCTTGATAAAATGGAAGGCAAGTTGTTGGACAATGTGTTTGAGTTTTCAGATCGGATTGCGAGCGAAGTAATGATACCCCGTCAAGATATGGTGTGTATCTTCATTCAGGATTCGTTTGAAGAAGTACTCGAAATAATCAAGAAATACGGGCATACTCGTTATCTTCTGTGTGATGATGATAAGGACCATGTTCTAGGATTAGTACATATGAGAGACATCTTCCGCTTACGGGAACAAGATAAGAAGGATATTATTCAAATTAAGCGAGATATTCTCGCGGTTCCTGAGGGAATGCCCATCTCCCATCTTGTGCAAAAGATGCGTAGTCAAAGAACGCATTTGGCAGTGGTCGTGGATGAATTCGGAGGATCGGCTGGGCTTGTCACGATCGAGGATATGCTGGAGGAATTAGTCGGTGAAATCTACGATGAATTTGAATCGGAACAACCAGACATTGAAAAATTGGCAGAAAATGAATACATTCTAAACGGAAGGGTTTTAATGGAGGAGGTTTCTGAGTTATTACAAATTCAACTTGAGGAAGAAACGGTTTCAACAATTGGAGGATACGTTTTTTCTCGGTTAGGCCGTAAACCTGTTAAAGGGGATACCGTTTTTTTTGATGGTTTCTACTTTGAAGTAAAAGAGGTCATCGGATTTAGAATCACTAAAGTTAGGGTTATGAGAAAACCACAAGAACCCAAAACCGATAAAGTCACTGATGTGAATGAAGCGGTTTGATTAATTTAATTTGGCTGAGCTAGAAATGGCCTGTAAGGATTACTTGCAGGCCATTTCTTAATGCTATGTCGTCAAAGTACATCGACGAGTAATATGCAAGCAATTCCCCATAGTTTTCGGTATTTTCGGAAGGAATTAGCAGTGCATATGAAGAAATTTCTAATCACCTAGATAAATACATAAATAAAGGAGGGATTAAATCAATGGATAATATTCAATACGACCCTCAACAAGTTTTGAACGGATTTACTGAAGATAGCCTAAAAGAATTAGCAAAACGACTAAAACGGAAAATTAATCTGCCAAAAAACGATATCATTGAAGAAATTCTATCCCCACACAAGGGAAAAGCAGAGGACAAAGTTAAGATATGGCAAGAAATCAATCGACTGTTGAGAAAAGAATTAGAAACACTCACAGAGGAAACATATCTCAAGTTTTCAGCTGGAGATGTTTCATCAATAGAACAATATAAAATTGGATACATGTTTACATTAAGTACTAACCCAGAAATAAGAACAAGAGGGGAAGAATTATATTGTCAGGCCGAAGAAAACAAAGAACTAGAGCAAGAAGAAATTTTACCAGTTATGTCAGGAAGAGTAGCGGTGATTGTAGATGAGGTGGATAAGGATGTGGCTGAAGTTGCCCTGGCAGAAGAAAGGATCGAGGTACAGAATGAAGAGGAGTTATTAGACGTTCAGGAAACGGAACAACTACAAAAGCGGGTCAAAACTCTAGAAAATAAGCTCAGAAAGGCCAATTTGGAAACTATCAGAACCAAGGCACAATTAGAAAAGGTTAAAAATGAGTTAGCAGCTATAAAAGCCCGATGGGTTAAAGAAAAAGAAGAAGCTGGAAAATATCGCAACATACTGAGAGATCTTGAAGAGGAACGGATTGAAAAAGAAACAGAACTAGAAATCCTTAAACAAAAATTAGAACAAACAAAAACTATAAATCAATCTAAAACTAAGGAACAATTACAACGGAAGGAGCCCCAAAAACCTAAGGACACGGTATGTGGGGATATCGATCTCGCATCATTTCAGGGGCGAAAAGCTTTAATTTTTGCAGAGCGTGATAAGGAGATAGAAATCAGACTTAGTTCATTAGGGATCATATCCATTTGGGCTATGGAAATTGATTGGAACCGTCCTCGACGAAGAATGTCTACTTGTGAAATAGTCTTATATAAAAAGAACGAAAAAATAACAACTAAACTTAATGAGATTCGTGAGGTAGCAGGGTACTGGAATATTCCGTGCTGTGAACTTTTGGACATCAGTGGGGGGAATTTCCATGATTAGAGACAGTAGAATTTGGAATTCTGTTATTATTGGAAAACCGATAATAGAAAGTATTGATGTGGATATTAACTCTCAGTCTTTACGAATACAAGTAGATATGATTTCCATTTTACCGGATAGCATGCATAAGGCTTTAGACGGAAGACGGCAAATCACGATTTGGGGTAAGGATTTAATGCTGGCAGGGTTTCCAGACGAGCTTGTGACAACCTCTCATTTTCGCCAGTTCGAGATTAACGAGAGCCGAAAATCAAGAACAAGGGAGTTTTTTAAAAATAGACTCCTTTCTTTTACGGTTGAAGCCGTTAAGAAAGATACCCTCCGTGTATATTTTAATGGTAAAAATGTGTCTTTTCATGATACACCGATTACATTCAATCCGTATACTTCACAGTTTACACCGATACCCATCATTGCCAAAGATGTGCCGGCGGAGCGCGTCCAAAGGATCCTATATGAGAAATTACCTACGATTGATTTTCTATCGTATCAATATCCGGAAGATCCCCCTTTAATCCTCGGGTACAGGGATCATTTTTTTGGCTGTAAATCGGGTTGGCTGGGAGAACTGAGGCAACACTGGCGCATTTATTGCCCAGAAGGAGAAGATATTGCTTGTGTCCCTGATGAAACGCCTGTATCACAAATTTTGCAACGAGGAAATTTAGCCTTCTTACTGGATGAAGATTTAAATGAGATTAGCAATCGATTGTTATTGGCTGAGCCCTTGCCGGCTCATCAATTTATCGAGCATTTCAGTACAAAATTAGGGCATTATTCTGCGCTTGAATCTAAGTTAAATGGGTTAGTGGTGCCCAACTTGGATGAAAAAGAAACAATTCTTTCTAAGGGGAAAGCCGAGGCCAGCGATTTTGCGGCTCAGGAAGTTGTCGATTACGGTGAGCAAACGTTTATAAATGATTTGAATCAGGTAGCCTTAGCTAATCAGCTTGTTTATAATATGGAAGATCTCGTAAATTTTCATATCGCGATTAAAACTGGCGCATTAGTCGTTTTAGCAGGAATGTCCGGGGTGGGTAAATCTCAGCTTGTCATCAGCTATGCTCGTGCCTTAGGCCTCTCAGGAGTTGACGAAGCCGGTGAAGAACGAAAACAGTTTTTATTTATACCTGTTCGTCCGCGTTGGAATGACGATGCCGACTTAATTGGTTTTTATGACGCAGTGCACAAAATATATCGCCCGGCGGAGACAGGGCTTGTTGATTTGCTCATTGAAGCGGCAAAAGAGGATAACCAAGACAAACTCTACCTCATTTGTTTTGATGAGATGAATTTGGCTCGTGTTGAACATTATTTCAGTCAGTTTCTGAGCATTTTAGAACTATCTGAAGATCGTTACTTAACCTTATACAGCGAGAAACTCGCACCTGAGGTCTACAATCGGCACGAGTATCCCCCTCGAGTTCCTATTGGAAATAATGTGTTTTTTGTTGGCACAGTAAACATCGATGAATCGTCGTTTCAATTTAGTGATAAGGTCCTGGACCGTGCCAATGTTATAAATCTCAAAATCTATGATTCCTTAAAAGCTTGGAAGTTTGCCTTCGAAGAAAAGGCAGCCCAAAAACCTTCTGACGAACATGCTCAACTATCGCCTGTCCCTGGCAAAGTGTTTGCATCATGGTGCAATAATTCATCGACTGAGCTCGGATTGACGGATGTTGAAATTGATTTTCTAGATGAATTGAACTTAGCTTTGCGGAAAATTGATAAAGACCGGGTCGTGGGGTATCGGATTATTCGCCAAATCGGTTTGTATCTAAAAAACATTCCCTGCAAAGTAAAAGGAAAGCGATTTCTCGATCGAGGAAAGGCCTTCGATTTACAGCTTGTGCAGAGGATAATAACCAAATTTAAAGGTCCAGAATGTGATTTGGTACAGCTCTTTGGTAAATATTCGGACCATGAACAGACCACAAGCACTATGTTAAGGCTATTTGATAAGTATCACTCAGTCTCAATGTTCACATATTCTCGCAATGTCTGCCATAAAAAAGCAAAGGAACTATTGGATCATGGTTATGTATCCTAAGGATGAGAAAATCTCAGAACAGAGATTCTCTATCGTATTTTACGTTGGACGCCATGAGGTTCCTCGTTCAGTTACCCAATACTGCCTTATTGAAGTTTTTGAACGGGAAAACTTATCAGTTTCGTTTAGTTCTAACACAGACAATCTGTACTTATATATTGACGGTTTGGACGGCAATGATTCATCTAACCTCCACCTTGACGGGGAAGGAATTCCGTGTTTGGCGCCAGGAACGCAGCAATTTCCTATCTATAGTGATGTTAATGAGGACTATCCGTTGATTCCCGGAGACTATCTGATTTTTGTTAAAGGTAAACAGGAAGTTTCAACCTTACTAGAAGCTACACTAAGGGTCCGACCTAACAATATTACAGAAGATGAACTTAATGTGATGCGTAACGAGCTTAACGAAATGGTGCAAGGGCTTGCCTATGACCAAACACGAGTAGGCCTGGGGCATAAACTGATTGGTGAGAAAGGTCTTCTCCCGCCTATCGTGTTGGTTGAATACGTGCTACTGACTCACATTGTTGAGGAGCTAGGAATAACTCTCGAAGATTTGACCCGTCGTCCAGACCAATATATTAAGCGACATTATCGAGAAGTACGAGCCAACTTCAAGAGCAAGCAGGATGATAAGTCTTATCGATGGTTGCTCTCAGTTCAAGGGCAGAGGGCTAATTCAGCGGTTAATAGCCTTATGCAACCGAACGTTATCCTTGGGGCTGTCGATCACCTATCGTATGATACGCCTGAAAATCGAATGGTTCTGAGTTTCTGTCACGATGTTTTATCACAATTGGAGTTTGTTTTAAAGGCAATTAGAGGTACGCTTAATGAAGAACAAAGGGCTATTGAAACAAGAACTCCTTATATTTTACTTCAGAAATCAACAAATAACGAAGTGCGGGCTCTAAAGGCGAAAATAGCAAAACTAGAATCTATGGAGAAGAAAATACAAAAAGGGATTTTCCTTGTGCGAAAATACATGGAACATCCTGTTTTATATGGACTTAAACCGTTGAATTCCTGTAATCGCCTTTCGCTTAAAATTCAAAGGGATTGGCGTTATAAGAAGGTTTTCACATGGTGGAAACAGCTTCAAACGCGAGACTTTCAAATACCTGAGAGCCATCTGATTAGAGTGCAATGGAAGCGTACGGATGTATTGTATGAATATTGGTGTTACATTAAAACCATTATAGCGTTGGAGCAAGTTGGGTATATCCCCATTTCCGGTTGGATTTTCGATCGGTCATATCAACCCAGCCAAGAATTTCTCTACCCAGTTCTTCAAGAAGGCACATTCGTGGAAATGGTAAAGGATTCAATCCGTCTTTACGTCTTTTACAATGAAAAAATGCCACGAGCCAAGCGAGGTGCACTTAATAACAAACGCCTTCTTTATATGGAAGGTACTAATTATAAGCCGGATATTAGAATTGATATCTTTCGAAGATATGAATATTTTGGTTCGATTATTATCGAGGCCAAATACCGTAAACGCTTAAATATTTGGAATCAGGATAGGGTAGAAGAGGAGAACCGTCCCAAAAACATGAACACACTCCAAAATTATGCTAATTCTCTAAAGCATATTGGCGACTCTTCTGGCGTATCTAAAGCCCTTAAAGTGATAGCCCTTCACCCCAGTAATGGAACAGAGATCGACGACATTGAAGACACGAATGTTTGCCTTATACAACTCAAACCGAATGAGCACGTACTGCACTATATGGAGTATTTGAAGGGCTTAATTGAGGGCAAATAAAGTTATTGGGCGATCACGCGCCTTGCGCCATAATACCTTGTAGACCAATACTCACTATTTATATTTGCGTAAGAAACACCACTATTTGAACAGTTAATCATGATACCATTACCTATATATATACCTACGTGAGATGGGCCTGCCTGATATGTTGAGAAAAAAACCAAATCTCCCGCCTGTAATTTATCTTTCGAAACGTCTTGTCCTTCGTTATATTGATCCCATGTTACCCTATTAAGTTTGATCCCAAAGTGTCCATAGACATATTGTACATAGCTTGAACAATCAAATTGTGGGAAAGTTCCTCCCCAAGTGTAAGGTACTCCAAGAAACGTTGATGCAAAGGATAGTATCTGACTTACCTGCCCATTAAATTTAACAAGCGTGTTCAATGTTCCCTGGGATTTATCGGATAAAAGCTGAGAGGCTAGTAATTGCTGGTAATTCGCTTGTGTAGCAAGTTGAGCTTGTAATTGTTCCGCTGCCATTAAGCGTTCAGATTCAGTTTGCTGGCCTCGGCTTTGTGTTTGCATGTTTAGCAATGAATCATTCGTTGTAAATTTTAAAACTTCATTCTGTTTAGCCAGGGCTACATTAAGACCGTCTAAAAGTTGTTGCTTAGCCTTTACTTCGTCTGTTAGTTTATTTGTTTCAGCGAGTTCCAAGCTGCGCTTTGATTTGAGCAAATCAGAATTTGCAGCTATCTTGGCTTTAAGATCTTGATAATTTCTGTGAATTGTATCAACATAGCTATATCTATTTATCAAGTCATCAAAACTTGTCGAACTCACCAACCAACTAACATATGTTAGGAAGGGAGTATCCCCGTCGGTATATAAATTTTTGACATAGTTTCCTAGGTTTGAAATGTATCTTTTCTGCTCGTCTGCTAATCTTTGTTGCTCCGAATCTAAATCGGCTATGGCTTTCTTGTGCTGTTCTATGACTAGGTTGTCCTGATCAATAGCGCTTTTTAATACATCGATTGATTCTTGGATCGATTGCGTCTGAGTCGCTGCTGTGGCTTCAAGTAGGAGCAGTAATTTGGCCTGATCCTGAAGAGAAATCGATTCGTTCTCCAAAGTACCAAGGTTATCATTAGGAGTAACCGCATAAACAGATTTTATAGGTGTGGAACAACATATTAAAGTTAGTACTAATAAGTACATATACAATCGGCGAACTATAAATATTTTCAAATTTATGATTCTCCTTTACTCATTTTAGCAAGCCAAAAAATTTCCCCCTGCTTGTTAGACTAACAAAGACTTATAGGAGATTCAATGGAACTATTTACTAATCGGATATTTTTTATGACGTTAGATTTACGAAATCCTTGTTAGAGTAAGGGCTTGTCCGATTGCGTCAAAGCACAAATTAATAATTTCATCATAAACTATCCTGATAAAAAACTACGAGGGGTCGATCTAAAATGGTATCTTATCAGCAAAATCCCATAGATCATAACCATGGTAGCTCAACTCATACATCTTGTGTTCATGGGCATACTCACCAGTGTTTAGATATTACGGGTCCTGCAATCCCAACTTCTGATGGCAACCATGTCCACCATTCGGAAAGTTGGGTCATGCATGAGCAAGGACACTCTCACTACTATAAATCTGTATCCGGTCCAGCTCTACATTTACCAAACGGATGGCATGTGCACGATTGGAACTTTTATACGACAGTGGATGCTGGTCATCGCCACCACGTCATGGGCCCAGATATGCCTGCTCAAGGAACTTGAAATAACACAACCACCTTGTCGAAAATTAATTGAAATGCTGATAAAACGTTAAGCGTGGCTTGGTCATCACTAACCAAGCCACGTTTTATTTGAAAGAGCAATACCTAATTGTTATTTACGAACATTTATTGACAAGATTGCCGGGTATAATTAGACTGATTTTGTTTTTCAATGTTCACTAAGAGATAAAGGCCATGATTTTCTCATACGAATTTTTAGTATCATCGTATCCGCTTCTAAGCAGTGCATAAAGCTTTTTAGGGTCTTTTTCCAATCGCCCGACCTCTAACTTTCTTAAGGGTCGTATTACGATTGCCTTGTTTTCCTCTTCAAGCTGTTCAATATACTCTAGAGTCTTATTGTAATTTTTATAGCGATTCGTCATGGTTTCCAATAATAATGGATAATTTTTATATTTTAGCTTAAGTAGTCCGTTTAATTTTTTGGGACTTTTTCTATAGTCCTTGTTTCTGGTTAAAACAATAATATTCTTTGTATTACCATCATCAAGGGATTTTTTTATGGGGATGGAGTCAGAAATCCCGCCATCTAATAATTCGTGACCTTTATAATTTACAATAGGAGATATCATGGGCAGAGAAGCGGATGCCCTCAAAGCCTGAAATTTTTCGCCGAGATCTTCCTTACTAAAATAAATTGGTTTTCCGGTTTTGCAATCGGTTGCACCAATTAAAAAGTTGCAAGGAGAATTTTGAAAGGTTTTAAAATCAAAAAATACATGCTTATTGGGAATATCATCAAAAATAAAATCCATACCAAAATATGATTTATTTAAGATAAGATTTCTTAAACTCATGTACCGCCAATCTTTAACGAAATTAATAATGACTTTCTCATTTCTCCCCAATTGCTTAGAAACATATGAAGCTGCATTGCATGCCCCGGCAGATACTCCTACAACATAATTGAAATACAAATTGTTTTCCATAAAATATTCCAATACCCCGCAGGTATATAATCCTCTCATACCTCCGCCCTCAAGCACAAGTCCTACATTGTACATAATGAACACCTCATTTAGATGGCTTTTATTCCGGAAAGTATAACATGGTAACTTTTAACTTTCAATATCAGATTGTTATCGGAGCAAATAAGGGGATAGGCATCTTGTGATATTAATTATTGCGTTTTACTAAAAGTATCTCTAAAGTAAAATGTTAGCAGAAAATTCTAACTAGTAGGAAAAGGGGGGGATATGTCGAATAGCTAACAAGGAAGATGTAAGTAGAAGTTTGTTAGACGAGGAGGGGTAGCTAAAATGTTAAGTAGAGTAAAGACAATGTCTGAAGCTGTTCGATTAGTGCAGGATTCGCAAATGCTCGCAGTCGGTGGCAATGCTTTACATCGGACCCCCGCTGCTTTCTGTCACGAACTGGCGAAGCTGGAGCGAAAGGAACTAAAAGGTGTGGGGGCTGCTCCGGGTTACGCTATGGATGTTCTCTGCGCATCGGGGAGTATTTCAGAGGTGTTTTTTGGTTTTTTTGGATTTGAAAATGAGTATGGTTTAGCTCCGGGTATGCGTAAAGGTATTCAAGAAGGGTTGATTAAAGCTATAGAGGGTTCGTGAACAGCAATCATCAATGCTCTCCGTGCGGGAGCTTATGGGATTCCGTTTATGGGTGTAGGAGGCTTGTGGGGTAGTGACCTAATCGCTCAGCGCCCGGAATTTTTCCAAGTGATGAAGAGTCCATTCTCCGATGAGGAGGTTGTAACCGTCAAGGCTTTACGCCCTGATTGGGCGATCATCCATGTTCAAGAAGCAGATCAGTATGGCAACGCTCGGATCCTCGGCTCGGATTTCCAAGATGTGCTGCTTAGCCGAGCTGCCAAGAAAACAATCATTACCACGGAGAAACTTGTGGAAACCCAAACTTTCCAGCAAGAACCTAAACTGACCTCTATACCCTATTTTTTAGTAGAAGCTGTTGTTGAAGCACCGGGAGGAGCTAAACCAGGAATTTGCTTCCCAAACTATAAGACGGTCGATGATACGGGCATGAAAGCGTATGGTCAAGCCATTAAAGAATGTAAGTTCAACGAGTACCTGACCAAAGTTATAGAAGAGAGGGACGCAAAATGAAATACGGACCTGCCGAAATGATGGTCATTGCTCTTGCACGAGAAATTATAAAGAGTGATCTTGTTTTCCACGGTTTGGCATCGCCCGTACCAATGACAGCGATGAAGCTTGCGAAAGCGTTAGGCACTGATTTTACATATATTAATATAACAGGTGGGGTTGACCCAGATTGGCATAAACCGGCGGTTGTTGGTTCTACCCTTTCACAAAACTTATATGAAGGAGGAGTAGCTAATTTTGGCTTGGAGGAAATCTTTGATTTAGCTTGTAATGGTCGAGTCGACATTTCAATGTTAAGCTTAGTGCAGATAAGTCCGAGGGGCGAGATTAATATGTCCTTTGTGGGCGGAGACTACGATAAGCCAAAGGTGAGATTGCCTGGAGGAGCTGGCAGTGCCACTTTAATACCAGTGACTAAGAAATCATTGATATGGAAGACCAAGCATGATTTAAAGTCATTTGTTTCAGATGTTGCTTTTTGTACCGCTAAAGCCAATCCCAATAATCAGTTTAGAGTAATTACTAATTTATGTATATTTTCTTTGAAAGACAATCGGTTGGAAGTGGAAAGTATCCATCCCTATTCGAGCTTAGAGGAAGTAAAGTCGAATACCGGATGGGAAATTACTCAAGAGAATCTACCATACACTGACGCCCCGTCGGAGCTAGAGTTGGCTTTGATCGAAGAGGTTGACCCCAATCGTATACGCTACATTGAGTTCTAAATCAAATTCCAAGTGGCAGAACACAGACCAACTATTCGTTCTTAGTCTGTTAGAAGTGCTTTGCAAAATTGAGCCTAATAAGAATGTGTGACTCCTACGAAAATTGGTGTAGCAATCTGTTGCAATGCATGAGAAAATAGGGGGTAGAAAATAGAAAAGAATTTAAGAGAAATAGGTGAGAAAAGTTATAATTTTCAAATTGTTGTTGGCAGGAATTTATATATTTGCAGGAGGATCGAAACTTTTAAATCTTTACCTTTTTAAAGTCACTATTTTAGCATATTATCCCTTTTTGCCGGAATTATTAGCACTGTTGATTGCTATTCTGTTTCCTTGGTTAGAAATATTCGCTGGCTTATCTCTGATCTTGAATTGGAAAACGAAGTTTTCCGGCCTTTCTTTATTTATGCTGTCTTTGTTTTTCCTTGTTCAAACA